>DASUWA010000016.1 GCA_036378675.1 Acidimicrobiales bacterium | reverse complement strand
GAGTTGAAATGATCCAGGAGGGCTTAGACAAGCGTGTCACTACATCAGGAAGGACACTGTCGTTAGGAGGGAACAGATGACTGACGAAGAAGCGTTGGAGGCAATCAAGAACGCTGTGAAAAGGGTGGGGCGGATAGCTGGCCCACTCTTCATAGACCTTGCTGAGGCGTTTAGCGTTGTCGGCGAACTCATGACGAATCTCAGTTCGCCCATACCGGCGGGCGAATCGAAGACGAGCAACACGAACACTGCGACGAAGCCAAGGTATTTCACCGTCCAGGAGGTGGCCGAAATCGCGAGCGTGTGCACAAAGACTGTTCGGCGACGGATTGACGACGGTTCGCTCAAGGCGGACCGGATCGGGCAGGTGATTCTAGTCTCTGAGGGCGACTTTCTGGAGTTCATGGCAAGGGTCGATGCCAGGCCAGCCCCAGATCAGAAACTGCGAATCATCAAGAGGACAGGGGACCCGGAGCCACGTCCCGCGTGACCGGTTGGATTCAGAGAGGAAATCTCTCTCAAGCGGTGCGGTGAACCCGGCATTGCATCACCAACCGCCATACAGCAGGCCACCAGTTGGGACGGTCACGCGATGCTTCCCAGCCTGTCGCCGTAAGAGGGACCAGTCGGTTGGATCGATGCCGTTCTCGCTGGCGAACTGCGTCTAGCCCAGCGCTGCGGAGTCGTCTCTTGCCGGCGGCAGTCCCGAGGCGGTGATGGTGCCGTTGTACAGCCAGTAGCCCGACGCCTTGGATGGCCGGTAGACAAGTAGCCCCTCAAATGCCGAGCTTCCATCTAGGCTTCAGGAGATCTGTGTTCTCCGGAAGGAGCGTGAGTGGGCAGGTTCGATAGGCCTAAGCCGAAATGGGACAAGCCAAAGGCCCGTTTCGATAAACCCAAGGCGGCATTTGATAAGCCGAAGCAAAGCAAGTCGGCCTGGCAGATCCTCCTCGGCTCGAAGGGCCGCAAGAAATCCAAGTAAGGATCACCTTCGGCCGAAATGGTCGATCGCCTTACCCGTTCCAAGCCGAGCGTACGGCTGCACCGTCGGCAGCGATCCTCTTCGGTATCGCGGTGTGGTGACCGGCGACGATCAGGGTCTGGTGGCCGTAGAGTGTGACCCGAGCGACAGCTGGTCGGGGGAGCCGCCCAGCAGGCCAGGGCGGTGTATCCATCACCGAACAGAGCTCAGACCAAGCCGGCTCCCCGAGCACCAGAACTACCGAGGGCTGCATTTCTGTCACCTGTTGTCCAAGGAAGTCCCGACAGAACTCTCGGTAGATCGGAGCAGAGTGACTGGTGAACCTGCCCGTCGGTCGTCCCTTCTTGAGGCCGACGTAGACGTTGCTGAAGAAGAACCGGTTCAGCGGTACGCCGGCGAGATCGAGAAGGCGATACAAGCCGACCCAGGTGCTCATGGTGCGATAGCCGGGGACGCGATCGCCGTGGGACAGTCCGCTCTGTCGCCGGATCTCGTAGTTGTCGATGGAGTCGATGTTGTGGCCGATGACCATCAGCCCCTCGTAAGGGAACGGGGGGAGCTTGGTGGACTTTGGTGGACGAAAAACGCCAGCTGATGCGGCAAAGGCAGCCGTCCCAGGAAGTTGCTCGGGAACCGGCGTGACATCCGGCGGGTATTCGCGGAAGTCGGAGAGCTCCGATAGGAATCGCTGGATCGGATGGGCGTCAGGCATCGAGGAACCGATGAGTGCGGTTCATGCGTTTGGATTCAATGGTGGCTTTAGGGCGGTGAGGTGGTCGATGTGTTCGTCAATGCTGACGCTGTCGGGCGGGCTCATTGCGGCCGGTGGAGGAGATCCGTGAGTTGCTCTCCGTACTGCCTCCAAGTCCGGTTATCCGAGTCGGACACCCGTTGAGATAGCCCGTAGAGAGCTCGCTCCACTTCCCACGTCTCCGTATTCAGACAGTCCGCGGTCTCCAGAACCCAATCACGGACCTCTACGTAAGCCTCAAAGGTCTCTGAGGCTGGCGCTACCGAGTCGGGATCCACATCGGCGGTCGGTGGCTCGCCGTGGGCGATCCTCAGGCCGTTGGCTGCGGCATGGACCCGCCAATCGAAGATGAAGTGACAGTCGGGCCAGAGCGCGGCCAGTAGCGAAGTTGTCGTCGCCACAGCGGATCCCGGAAGAGCGAGCGAGAGATCTTTCCATGTATGCAGGTCACTGCACTTTAGGGTCAGCGGTGACCTCTGAACTGGGATCGAGATCTCACTTTTGACCCCGGTCGGGAGCATCTTTATGGTGGTAAGCGCGGCGGGACGCAAGCGTCGTCCCGGCTGCCTCTTGAAGTTCCCGACAGCGAGGACCAAGTGATGCCAGCTGAGGCGTCCATCGACCTCGGTTTCCGCGGCCCAGAAGAGGCCGCTTAGTCGGAGAATATCCTCCCACAGTCCGCCGTCGCCCCACGTGGACGCCGAGCGGCGAATGATGGACGAGTTCAGACCCGGAATCGAATAAGGCACTTGGTCGGTCACGAAACGGGCCTATTTCGCTACCGCAGGGTGACCGACGGGGCCGCGGTTCCCTCGTCCGTCCGTCCCCCTCGGAAGATGCGGGGGATGCGCGCGACGGTCACCTCCACCAGCTCCGGTCGCACCGGTCGAGGGGTTGTAATAGTCCTTGAGCGCTTGGATCGACTCGGTCCGCCGGGGACCTTCGAACAACCAGAGCGGATGGTGGGCGTCAAAGTCCGACATGGAGTTCCTTTCTGGATAGCTCAGATGTAGCGACCAATACCGAGGGGAACCTCGGGGTGCTTCCCGGTCCGGCTGGACTCGTAGAGCTCGGCAAGGGTGGAAGAGGCGGCGGGAATGTCGTCTTGCCCGTTTGAAGCCAGCCATGCGCGGGCCTCCTCCGCCGTGAACCGCACAAACTCGATACTGGCGAGGCACCTCCCCGGTCGGGTCAGCGCCGGATGAATCCGTCCCAGCTCGTCGTTGGTGGTCAATAGCACCATCAGGTGATGGCTCTGACCGAGCATGCCGTCAGTTGTGTTGAGGAGTCTGCCGAGAGCGGCACCAGCGTCCCGTCGTGCTGTCGACCTCAGATACTCGTCGCTGTCCTCTGCGACCATTAGCTTCCAGCGTCGAGAGGTGGGTGGCTGATCGATTCTCGCGGGCTCGACTCGGGTGGTGGCGTTGATGACCTCGTGCAGGTAGTCGGCGTCGGCGAACATTCGGTCGGGGTCGCTTATCAGATGCGGCTCGCACCAAGTCCGCCAAGATTCAAAGAGAGCCCGTATGGCGTTGGTCTTGCCCGTCCCTGGTTCCCCGTGAAGGAGAATGAGACGAGAACCATCGACGCTGGGATTTGTGAGTCCCATGAGTCGTTCCAAGGGCCGGCGGACCGGCGAGGGATAGTTCTGCGTGATATCGGACCACCGCCTTGTGGCGAGGAATCGATGATTGATGCTCGGACCCGAGCGCGGGGAGTGGTGCCATATTGCGATCCGAACTTGGTTGGAGTTGGATCGGGAGAACTTCGCCAAGATGTCCTCGACAATTGAGCGGGCGACATCACCCTCAGACGATGCCGCCGCAATGCGGGTCGTCTCCGAGTAAGCCTGGACGTGAACCATGAGGCCTTCTCCCTCGGCAAGGACCTCGGCGCAGCCGAGGGCCTCCAAGCTGGCGATCACAGACGACCCGGTCGGGACTAGGTCAAGTGGAGCCACCGGGTGCTGCAGCTGGGCGGTGACGACGTGCTTCAGGTCGTCGAGTTGGCGAGACCGGAACCTGAGAAGCATTGGGTGATCGGGGCCACCTCGTCCGTCCTCGACGACGGAGACGTCGGGCCGGCTCATCGGGTCGCCATCCAAATGGCGATATCGGCGATCCTTATGAGGCTGGGGCCGGAGTCCCCCAGCTGAGCGCTGACATCGTTCGAGACAGCTTCCAGCGCTGAGTGGTTGGAGGGCTCGGCGACATCGGTGCGAAGTTCGCCGACGATGGAAGCCCAGGCTGCGCCGCCTCTCTTGCCCGTCACCGGTCGATACCAATCGACTATGGCCTTGTCCAGAATCGGAACCAGCCTCGGTCGCTTCCGGTGGAATACCTTGCTAAGTAGAGAAAGGGACACTGGCCCTCTCAACCGTTCGAGTTCTGTCACCCGATCGACGACCCCTTGTGGTGCGTCCGAGAGGTCTACGTTCCCGGGAAGAACGGTCACGAAGCCTTCCAACTCTCGTCGCTCCTCAAGGAAGAAGCTGAGGTCCGATTTGGAGAGCCCTGGGTGGAGAGCCGCACACGACAGGACGTCCACCGGGCCAATACGGTCGGGATCGGTTTGGATGGCGTCGTAGTACGGCCAAGCCCAAACCTCGGGAGCGCCCCCGCTCCACGGGAGCCCGCAATAGCGCCGAACTCTGTCCTCCGGATCGTCCACTACCCGGTTCCCGAGGACGAGCGAGTATTCGTTCATTTCTCCTCCATCGGTTGCGGCCTCCCATCCGGGAGCACCCACCGTGGACAAGGCTATCGGGACGCAGTGACAGCCATCGCGGCTCATGCGGTCAGCTATCGCGGGCGCATGGCGGACGCGAGCGCCCAGCTGACGTCCAAGACCGGCCCCAGCGATCGAAGTCGTCCACTTGTGTCCACGACACATTCCGTGGCGAACGCGTAGGCATTCGGGAAGACCGAACGACGCTAGGACAGGTCTCACCCGTGGACGCTTCAGCAACTGGCCAAATGCCTCGCAGACGGAAGGCGACAGTTGTCTCAGAAAGCGACACCTCGAACTCGTTGAACATGCTCGCGAACCGTCGGGGCCGGATCCGCAGCGTCGTCGCATCGATCCTGAGAGCAGTCTCGCCGCGACGGTTCGATGTGTCGGTGTAGCAGAGATCGATGCTATGACCCATTTGAGTGGTGCATCCTGAGTCGCAGGAACATTTCTTGAGTTTGGTGCTTGCTTTGCGTCTGAGTGCCGGTTACCGTCCGCCGCGAAGGTCTTGTTTGCGCCCTCCTAGGTGGGGGTGGTGAGGAAGGGGCAGGAATGTTTGGTGGGCAGCGGCAACGTCGTGTTCTGTTGCGCGTCGCGGCGGCGGGGGCGTGCTCGACCCTGGTGGGCGGTCTGCTGGTGGCGGTGCCACTTGCGGCTACGACAGCGCATGCTGCGTCCGGTCCTCACCCGGTCCCACCGATATCTTCGCCGCCGGCACAGCGATCGGTTTCAGCGCCGACCGGCGGTCCAGGGGCGGTGCCGACAACTTCGCAAGCCCCATCTGTGGTGCCACCGTTGAGGCCGTCGGGTAGCCCGAGCGCTGGTAAATACGTCCCTGGGAAGAGCGTCGAGAACGTGTCCGCTCGTACCGAGACGATGAAGGTCTTCGACAATCCGGACGGCTCGCATACCGCTGAGGTGTCGCCGGTGCCGGTTCATTTCCGGGACCCGGCCAAGGGTGGGGCCTGGAGCGATATCGACAACTCGATCGTCGCTGACGGCACCTCGGGCTGGTACCGGTCGAAGGCGAACTCCTGGATGGCCCGCTTCGGTCCGACACCGGTAGTTGAGTTCCATTCTCGGTCCGGTGGCGTCCAAACGCTTACGCCTATGGGTGGCGCTTCGGTGGCACCGGTCGTCGGACCGGATCCGAGCACGATCACCTATCCGGGCGTGTGGCCCGATGTTGACCTGCGCTACATCGTGTCAGCGACGGGTGTCGAGGAGGACATCGTCGTCAACAGTTCTACGGGACGCACAGACTTTGATTTCTCCACCGGATCTATCGGGTATCAGTCAGCAGCCGGGGGCGGGATGAACCCGATCGGGGCAGCGCCGGATGCAGCAACTTTCGCGCAGCCGGTCGTGCGCGGGAGTGATGGCTCCCCGGTCGAGGAGGCGTCGCCGACGCTATCGGCGATCGGTAGCCCTGGTGCTCCGGGTGTGAGGGTATCGGTTCGCGGCACCTGGACACCTTCTGGCTACCCGTACGTGATCGACCCTAGTTTCAATGTTGGTAGCGCCAACATGACGGCCTATAAGTCGGATGCCTATGGCAACACGATCCTGACCTGTACGTCTTGTGGACTTTCGATCGGCGATCCGAACGAGCCGGCCGGTAACAGAGAATGGCGTTCTATCGGTTATTTCGGTGCCGGACAAATCAACGGTGACGCGGTCAGCGACGCGAGCGTGTCGGTTTGGAACCTGGTCGCCGGTACGGCCAATAACTATCCGTTCTCGATCTGGTCGGCCTCGGGACCGTCGTTCGGCGGGGCGGTTGGGAACGGGCCCTATACCAGTAATGCGTATATTGCGACGAGCGGGAATTACGAGAGCATCGGTCTCGCTCAGCTTTACAACAACTGGACCCGCAACAGCCTTGCCGGGGGGTCGCTCGGGTTCGCCGGTTACGAGCAGCCGGGCCTGTACACCTATAAGGAGTTCGGCGCTTTCCTTCTGTATCTGACCTATTGGACGATCCCGTCGGTGCCGACTCTGAGCGGCTCGGCCACCGGGTCAATCCACAACATCACACCGACCCTGCAAGCTTCGTCGACCAACGCCGATGGAACCCCCGTGAACTACTACTACCAGATCGCCACCGACCCGGGCTTTTCAAACATCATCTTTGGCTCGGGGTGGGGTCAGGGCACGAGTTGGACGGTCCCGTCGGGAGTTCTGAGTTGGAACCCGCTGACCCCCTACTATTGGCGGGCTTACGCGTGGGACGGCCAGGTCGACGCCAATGGCAGCTACGTCATGAGCGGACCGAGTGGGGGGTGGAGTTTCACGCCGGTGAACTCCCCGCCGTCGTCACCCCCGCTGACCACGCCTTCCTCAGGGCAGGTGATCAGCACCTCGACGACGACCTTTACAACCAACAATTCGGTCGATCCGAACGGTGATCCGATCTCTTACCGGTTCCAGGTGGCCACCGGGGCCGACGGCCAGTCGGGACGTCTGATCACCTCCGGATGGCAGTCAGGTACTACATCGTCGTGTCCCGGCTCGACTAACCCAACGTGTTGGGAACCCCCGGCAGGGACTTTTCAGGATGGTGGTGTCTATTACTGGACGGCTCAGGCGGAGGACAACTGGGGAGCCATGAGTCCCTGGTCGCAGCCGTTGCCGTTCCGGGTCGATTCTCGCATGGGCAGCGACTCGCGTCTTCCGTTCGATACGGAAGGACCTGTGTCTGTCAACCTGTCTACCGGCAATGCGGTGATAACAGCAGGGGGGCCGAGCTTCAAGACTGTCGGCGGGGATGTCGGGGTGACCTTCAACTACAACTCGATGGCCACCCAAAACTACGGGCTGACCGGGACGTACTGGCAAGACCCCCGCGGAACGGGGGCGTTCCCGCCTGGTACCGCCAACGGAGAGATACAGGAACTGACTCGCCAAGACACAGCGTTGAACTTCAACTGGGGCACCGACGGTGCAACGGACGGTCCCGCACCGGGCACTGTCATGCCTGACCATTGGGTGGCGGAGTGGAAAGGGTACATAACCACCTGCAACACAGGTCCATGCGCCGGCCATCACTACAAACTCGTGGCGAACAGGGTCGACGACAGCGTGAACGTGACCGTTAATGGTCAACAGGCATTGTCGGCAAACTTCACCAACCAGCCTCAGACAGGCCCGTTGGTGTTCTCAGGCGGCAACTTGCCGATCACGATCGATTACACGCAAGTTACCGGTCCGGAATATCTCGACATCCAGGTAGTGGATACCGACGCCAACCCGCCGATCCCAGCGATGGAGATACCAACCAACTGGCTCAGTCCCACCGCCCCGGTACTTCCTGAGGGGTGGTCGCGTACGGGAAACAGCTTCGCAGCCGGTTACAGCGCCCTTCGTTCACAGTCGGCCACATCAGTCGCCGTCGTGGACGAAAGCGGCGCGCAGCACCTGTTCACCTCCACCGGCGGATCCGGCTGGGTGCCGCCCCCCGGGGAGGACTCCACCCTGACCAAGAACGCTGATGGAACCTGGACGCTCATCGGCGACGACGGATACGCCTACAAATTCGACGCCGCTGGTCAACTCAGCAAAGTGACCTCACCCGCCGACGACGCCCACCCCGGTGCGCCCACATACAACTACGGACCGCTCTCCGACGGCGTCACCTCTCGGTTGTTATCGATAGTCGACGCCACAGGACGGACCATGACTCTCCAGTATTGGGGCGAAACCGGGGTGACCTGCCCCACCGGGACGGGTTTCGACAGCAGCCAGACCACCCCGCAGCCAGACACCGACTTTTTGTGCCGCGTCTCCTACGGTGACAGCGGATCAACTGCGGGGTTCGGAGCCGCGAATGGAGGCGGGTTCACCGATGAGACCGATCTGTACTACTCCAACGGTCATCTCGCCAGGATCACCAACCCAGGGGGCGGGACCGCCGGCACGCCAACCACGGACTTCCTCTACTGCGGCAACACTTGCACAGTCAACAATGTCTCTGGCGTGCCGTTGCTAATCGGAATCCGAGACCAGCTCACAAACGATCTGATCGCCAATGGGATCATCACAGATCCCAATAACACTGACGGCTCACCCAACCTGAACCACTTCACACAGATCGGATACGACACCGCCGGTCGAGTGACTCAAGTGACACTCCCTGAGCCGGACGCTAACAGCGCTAGCAGCCGCCCGAACCATCAATACACGTATCCCTCGAGCGGTCCGACCGGAGGAACAACCACGGTGACCGTCGCAGGCGAGACCACCACCCAGGGATGGGCTCGTCAGGTGATCTACGATCCGGCCGGGCACGCCACGACCGACACCGGTGCTGACAACATCGCGGTCAACTACGCCTGGGACGACTTCAACGACCGGCTGCTGGCCAAGATCGACCATCACTACCAGGCCGACCCAACCCATGGGCTGGAGACCACGAGCCTCTACGACGCAGCAGGCAACGTCACAGACACCTACGGGCCGGCCCCGGCTACCAGCTTCACATCCAACTACACCTCCACCACTCCGCTGCACGCCACATCCACCTATGACGGCGGACTGTCGGGCCTAGCCGGATCCTGGTATGAGGGCGCGAACCCAGCCGGATCGGCGGCGTTCCATAACGTCGACACCGTCAGCGACAGCTGGGGAGGCGGGTCCCCCTCGACAGTCAGCTCGCCACCCAGCAACGCAATCCAAACGGCGAGCGCGACCACACCGTTCTCGGGAGTCCTCACCGGCCAAACCACGCTGTCACAGCCGGGCAAACTCCAACTGACCGCTGATGGCGCACAAATGTGGGTCGACGATCATCAAGTTGTCTCCGCATGGGGAGGGCCCTATGTAGCAGCGGTTAATGCGGATAGTCCGATGAACTGGTGGCGGCTGGCCGACCCCGCGGGGTCGACCAACGCAGCAGACCAGACCGGCGGCGACTTCGGCACCTACCAGGCGACCACGATGGCGGGAGCGCTCGGTCAGCACGCGGGCGACAGTGCAACCGCGGCCTCGCTCAACGGAACCAGCAGCCAATATGTCAACATCCCCTCACCGTCTGGATCGACCAGCCAAGCCGGATACCAGTGGCTAGGTCAATCCCCATTCACGATCGAAGCGTGGATCGATCCCACCGTAGCAGGCGTTTGGCAGCGTGTCATCGAGTTCGGCACGGGAGCGGCCACGAACAACGTGGCTTTGGCCTTGGGACCCACAGGGAAAGATCTCGCGTTGGGTATCTGGAACAACGGCTCTGGTCAGAACTTCATCGTTTCTAACGCGGTCACTCTCGGAGTGTGGCAGCACGTCGCGGTGACTTTCACTCCCAACGGAAGCGGCGGCGGCACTGCGGTCCTCTACCGCAACGGCGGCAGTATCGGCTCGCAGAACATGACGATAGCGCCAGCGGCTGTGACCTACACCCAGAACGCGATCGGCAAATCGAACTGGTCAGCAGACGCCTACTACACAGGAAGCATCCAGGACGTGGCGATTTACCCCGCGGCCCTCAGCGGCGCACGAATCGCCGCTCACTACACCGATGCCAGTTGGACCCAAACTGCCAGCACTACGCCGGTTATTTGGAACACGCCCTACCCGAAGGCCGTGGTGAATGACACCCCGGTCAGCTTCTGGCGGCTCGGTGACGCGACCGGATCAACCAGCGCCACGGACAGTTACGGAACCAACAATGGCACCTACGCCAACGTGACCCTGCCGGCCTCCGGGGCTGGCGCGGATCCGAACGATCCTTCGGCCACCGCCGCGTCGTTCAACGGCAGCAGCTCCCAGGTCGGCCTCCCCGCTGGCATCGTCAACGGCCAGCTCCCGCTCAGCATCGAAGCCTGGTTCAATACGACATCCAACGGCGTCATCTTCTCCGTCCAGAACAGCGCCGCCTCCAACTACGTGCCCGATCTTTATGTTGGGACCGACGGAAAGCTCCGAGGCGAGCTCTGGAACGGCATCGTCGACCCGATAACCAGCACAGGGACAGTGAACGACGGTAAGTGGCACCATGCGGTGCTTTCCTCGACTGGAACATCCCAGAGCTTGTACCTCGATGGCAACTTCGTCGGCAGCATCACCGGACAAACACCCCAGTACGACATGACCATCGACACGATCGGCAGCGGCAAGACCGTTGGTTGGACAGCCGGAACATCGAACGCGACCATGCCCTTCAACGGGGCCATCCAAGACGTGGCTCTGTACAACAAGGCTCTCGCCGCCCCCACGGTGGCCGCCCATTACGCGGCGGCGAGCAGTGCAGTTCCCGCGTTCTCCAACGTGCACCGCATCCGGATCCAAGTCCAACAACTCGTATCCGGTGGCCAGTTGACACTCACCCTGCCAACCGGGGGAACCCTGCAGCCCCGTTACGGGCTGGCGACCAGCCATACCGACGCCGACGGGCATGTAGTGAGCACCTCCTTCACCAACGGGAGCGGACTCACCCCGGCTTTCGGCCTTGAGACCGCCAGCACGGTCGACCCGAACGGGTTGAACCTGGCCACCTCCACCGGCTACGAGGCCCTCGGGTCCGGCTATCTACGCCAAACCAGCCGAACTCTGCCGGGCGGTGGCCAGACCACGTACGCCTACTACAGCCAAGGCACAAACCCATCGACCGCTAACAATCCATGCCCTGGCGGGGCCACCAACATCCCCCAGGGTGGAGGAGTATGGACAACCACCGACGCGGCGGGGATCGTCAACGAGAACGTCTACGACGAAGCCGGCCGAACATTGGCCACACGCGTCCAATCCGACGGCGCCAACTGGACATGCACCACATACGACACCCGAGGCCGACCAGTAACCGTCGTCTACCCGGCCCTGTTCGGCCAGGCAGCCCGGACCGCCACCTACAACTACGCCGTCACCGACACCACCATCACCGGAAACCCGGCCAACCCTGCAATCACCGCCGTGACTGACTCCGGTGCGACATGCACATTCAGCTCAACAGGCGGCACCTCCGGATGCGTTACCACGAAGGTCGACTGGCTCGGACGGGTCGTCTCTTACACAGACACCTGGGGCGACACCACCACAACCAAAATTGATCAGGCCGGAAGGGCCTACGAAACGGACGGACAATCGGGAACACAGACAACCGGCTACGACAACTCCGACCGTCCCTACACCCAAGGTCTCGACGGGGGCACCGTCGCAACAGCGACTTACGACCCCAACAGTGGCCTCCCAACCTCGTACAGCTACCCGACCGGAACGGGCAACACCGGCAACGGCACCAGCCAGGCAGTCACCTACGACACGAACGGTCGCACCGCTTCGGTGGCTTACACGAACAGCTCGAACACCACGATCACGTCTGACAACATAACGAGCTACTCGAATGCCAGCAGAGTCACCGGAGAATCAATCGACGGAACGCCATTGAACTCATCAGGCCAGGCATTCGGTTACGACAGTGCAGGACGGCTCGTCGATGCCTACGCCTCGGGACACCACTACACCTACGGCTTCGGTACGACCACGGGCTGCTCGGCGAACAACGCCGGTCTCGACTCCAACCGAACCAGCTATACCGATAACGGCACCGCGATCGCCAACTACTGCTACAACCAAGCTGACCGGCTGCTCTCCACCACCGACAGCCGGTTTGCCAGCGTCAGTTGCCCAGGAGGC
Source organism: Acidimicrobiales bacterium (assembly GCA_036378675.1). Lineage (NCBI taxonomy): Bacteria > Bacillati > Actinomycetota > Acidimicrobiia > Acidimicrobiales > Acidimicrobiales bacterium. The sequence continues at coordinate 135,727 of DASUWA010000016.1, read as the reverse complement.
GGTTCTGGTCAATTCTGTTACGACAGCCACGGCAACATAACGAACCTCGGCAACGAGACCCTCGGATATGACGCCGCCGACCGGAACGTCAGCCTGAACACGGGATCAGGCCAAACCGCAACCTACAAGCGCGACGCCACCAACCGGATAGTCGAGCGTGACGTCACCTCCGGGGGGACCGTTCTGGCTTCGGACACGTTCCAGCGGGCCAACCAATCGCATTGGGGCACGGCCTCGAATGGGCAAACCTGGGGCGGTGATGCCAACAGCAACAGCTCGTTCTCGATCTCGGGTAACGCCGGGTTGGTGTCAAACACGGGAGGCAACTCCTACAGCGCCGTGCTGGGACCCACCGCGACCGACTCCGAGGTCTACGCCACCGGTTCCATGAGCTCCTACTCCAGCAGCAACTTCGGAGACGTAGTGCGATGGACAGACACGAACAACTGGTACAAGGCGTACATTGACGGCAGCAACCTGATCATACAGAAGAAGGTGTCCGGCTCCACGACCACCCTTGCCAGCACGCCTTTCTCGCCGACTGCCGGCACCTCCTACAGCATTCATTTCCGGGTAGTCGGCTCGACCCTGACCGCGAATGTTTGGGCGTCCTCCGGAACAGAGCCCACCGGCTGGATGCTCACAGCTACCGACACGACCTTCACCTCCGGGTATACCGGTATGCGGTTCCTCGCCCAGACCGGCATAACCGCGACAGTGACCTCATTCCAGTCGGACGTTCCCGGCGGAGGCACCACCACCGTGACCCGGTACGGATTCAGCGGGGGTGGCGACAGCCCGGACCTCACCCTCAACAGCACGAACGCCGTCGTGGAGCGGGATATCGGCCTCCTAGGCGGGGTCATGGTCACCAAACGAGGCAGCGCCGCTACCGACGTCTGGTCCTATCCGAACATCCACGGGGATGTGGCTGCTACCGCCGATGGGAATGGGAACAAGACCGGCGGAACCTACCTCTACGACCCGTTCGGTAACGCACTCACCGGGGAACCCGACAACTCAGCCGGAAGCTTCAAATACGGCTGGGAGGGCAAACACGAGCGAGGTACGGACACGGCGGGAGGCCTACCGCTAATCGAAATGGGTGCTCGGGTCTATGTAGCAGCGCTCGGGCGGTTCCTCGAAGTAGACCCAGTACCAGGAGGGAGTGCTAACTCCTACGACTACTGCGACGCCGACCCGATCAACTGCACCGACCTTGCCGGCACCAATACCCATAAAACTCGCTGGGGCGCCGGCTGGGCGCTCGGTTTGTGGGTATCCGGCAGGGGACTGAAAGTTGACGCTATTTTTGTCGCCTACGTAAACCTCGGTACTCACGCGAGAAACGTTTTTCTTGAAGTTTGTAGAACAGATCGCAGAGTTTGCCACGATACTCCTAGCACCCTAATTCAGGCAGGCTCATATGGTTGGTTCGGAGTCTTTGGCAATGACGCTGTTACCTCGGGGCTAGGGGCCTTTCGACGAACCACCGAAGTAACTGTTCGAATGAGAGAGCAGTATTACCGTCCAGGACAGCGGTACCCTAGTTATCGGTATGTAACCGATGCTGTCGAGTTTGAAGTACATAGGTAGTGATGAGCGAAGCCCCTTCCTTCGAAGACTTTCCGCCTCTCAGGTCGATTTACTCCCAGTTCCCTGAAGCACTTGAATATGCGGATCTAACGGAGGGGCAAGCGCGAGAAATGGCGGCTGATCAGGGTCTCGGATTCGTTCGGGTCGTCGCCAGAGACGGATGGTTTGGATGTAGTGGCGATAAGGATCAGTCTCGCCTGAACTTGATCCTGCGATCCGGCAGGGTGGTTCGTGCATGGGTGGGTTAGGCCGTTCCCTGAACGTAGGTGCGGGAGGTTCCTGACGGATCCGGTCGAGTGTGCAAACAGAGCATCCTGTGAGCTCTAGCACACGCCACCACGCCACTGGGGGGTCGATCGCGCCGGCCGAGTCGCCCAGCTCGCCGGTTTGCTTAGCTCGCTCGACTGACTCAACACGAAACTACTGAGTTCCGAGCCGGCCCGATCAGAGCTTGCGCCGTCACCGGCTGCAAAGAGCAGGCGACTCTTCAAGCGGCCCACATCCTCCCACTAAGCCTGGGCGGGACACACTTGATTGCGAACTCCGTCCTCCTGCGGGCAGGATACACACCCTGTTGGACCTCGAACTGCCGTGGATCGGCAAGGTTCTCGCTGTCCACCTCGCAGACACAGTCAGAGATCCGAAATACCGCAGCCTTGATGGGGAGAAGGCGCGTCCGCCCAAAGGAGTACCCAAGGGTGAATGGAGGTGAGTTCTGCTTCAGCGAGAGCGGCTTCTGCGCGCCTAGAGATCCCCTCGTAAGACTCGGATGTGCCTCAACGCGGATATGGGAGCTACGACAACAGAGTCGCCTCCCGCGGCCCGCTCGGCGAATCCGGTGGCAACTTCGCTCAGGTTGCGAGAAGGAGTTACTAACGGTCGGTGTCTGGGGCCTCCGACCGGGTTACTGGGTCATCTGTTGCGATTCGAAGTCCGGCAGTACCTCAGATGGCGTAAGCGGGCGCACCGAGGCATTGGATCGAGCTCTGGGTGGTCGGGCACCCCCGACCGAAGGAGGAAGAGGAGTATTGGCGTCTCCTCAAGCGCGAGGACCTCGGCAGGATCACTCCGAGACAGAGACGTCGCTTCGAGGATCTGTCTGATCTCTTGTGGCCACGTCTCGAGGAGTACTACGCGGGTCTTCCTGAACCAACGGCCGAGAACGACCTGTGGCTCTACGCCCAAGAGATCGCCGACCGGATGCGTGCACGGGTCGGCCAGGTGCGCCTAATTCCGACAGATCACGGTCCCGATTCCCGCGAGGAAAGCGACCAATGACCGACCTCTTCCTGGCCGCCGGCCACGAACAAACCGTTGCCGTGCCATATTGAGAAAGCAATGAGACCTCGAATACTCATCCTCGGTACGTGCCTCCTGCTGGCGGCTTGTTCGGCGGGCGGGACCAAGACCACCATCGGTGCGAATAGTCCAGCGACGACGACTTTTCACGTCACCGGGAACCCAGGGCCACCGCCTACGCCATCAGCGAGCGATACGTGGCGTCGGGACACCGGACTCAACAACAGCGACCCCGAACAGCTGGATGGCACCAGTCACATCTTTAGCTTCTACAGCAATCCCTACAGGACCGGGTGGGTCATGATCTGGGCTGGCGGCAAACGCGATCCGGCAACTTTGAGGAAAGTTCAGGGTGTCATCTGGGTCAACATCAATCCCGACCCGCGGCAGTCAGGACCGGCCAACGCTGAGCCTCCGGATTCGCCCACCCATGAGTACGACCCCCCGAACTCACCGACCTGGGTGAAGATCACAAGCGTCAATAGCGACATCGTAAACCTCCAGCGTCAGGATGGCTCCACGCTCACCTTCAACCTCCAAACCCGCCACTTCGGCTAGAAGGGGCCGAGAGACCCACGCCCAAAATCGGTCGGACCGGGGGCGTCTTCCTCCAAGATCGGCTCGGGTAAACAATCATCGGGAATCGGCATCATTCCTCGTACCAGTCGGCGAACGACGTCAGTGGATCGACATTTGGGTGGTCAGCGTTCATCGTTCACCTGGCAGGTCCCCATTCTCCGGCAGGGTGTGGTGTGGTGCATGTACTGAACAAGGTCGACGAGACCGTAAATGCTCGCGGCCGACAGCCCGGCCCAGAACAGCGCCGCCAAAATCGATAGCCACGCTTTTCGTCGTAAACGCCTGACCAAATCTCACCGCCTCCTACAGGCGACAAGCTAATTGGCAGGTGTGACATCTTCGGGGGCTCAGGTTTGGAGATTGGCGAAGGGCAGGGAACCGTAGCGGGATCGAAACCGATCGAGGAGTGACCGTTCGGCCTCCCGAGGCTCCTCCGAAGGGGTTACCTTCCAGGCCACTACAAGTTCGTCGGCGTCGGCCAGCTGCCAAATCAACCGACCACCCCAGTGACCGACGGGCTTGCCGGCTCCAAAGTCACGGAAGTCACGTAACCGCCGCAGCAGACGGGTGGCCTTGCCGATGTAAACCACGGGTGCGTTGGCAACCCATCGCTTCTGGAGCAGATCAGCTGTCACGGTTGGGTCTTGCCCTTTGAAACGACCCCCCGGATTCGACTGCCGAAACGCCGGTTCATTCCCTGTCCTTCGCAAGACCACATACACGCCGGGTTCGTCGGGTATGCCGCTTGAGGCCAGCGCCGAGAACGGCAGGAAACCCCGGAAACCTTCTTCGCGAAGGTTCTGCTCACCCATCAAAGGACCCGACTGCCGATCCGATGGTGGCGAGACGAGTCCCGCCGTGCGCGTCGGATCAGGGACAGACTGCCCGTTATCCGCTGCGATGCGCTGAACCCGCCTCCACGCTTCCTCCTGGAGGTCCATGACGTGGTGAATGCCCGAGTTGTCAGCCGCTGTGAAACTGGCGTGGAAGTAAGCGTAGATCGCGTTCCAGTCGTCGTCAGAGACCGTTACCGACATACGGCGATCCTAGTTAGCGGCCGTGTCGGCCTCGGCATGCAGCGTCGAGAGATTGAAATCGCGCAACGGACGAATCTCGTCACTCCGTGGCAGTTATCGTGCAACCAGCGATACGGGTGTCGGGTCGGGCGGTGATCGAAAATCGGGTGGTGCTGTTCGCCGCAACGAAGTAGTTGTGGCTTGCCTGCTCGACTGGGTCGTGCTGGGCATCGCGGAAGGTGACTTCGATCCGAAAGTTCCCGAGGGTAGACGTCGGATTGCCAAACGTTCCCTGCGCGACGGCGAAGAAGCCACCGGAACTGGGGCCGCAGTAGCTGATTTGTATGTCCTTGTTGAACTGCACAGGGGAAGCGGTTGCGCCGTTGCCTTGGCTGCCTGTCCTGCCACCACCTCCGCAAGCCGTCGCCAGACTTGCGCTGATCAGGACAGCCAAAGCGGTTCGGGCAAGTTTGACCGGAACCCTCGAGAAGGCGTGGTCCGGTGCAACACAGGTGCTCAAGGTTTGCTCCCGCCATTTCACGTTCCGTCACCCGTATCCGCAGGCTGAGTCGAATACTACTCACATCCACCTAAGCAGACGGCGGGCTTTCTTACTTTGCTCGGGTGTGGGCCGGATGGTGGACGTCGACCTGCTCGTCGGAGCGGAGGAGATCGCCCGCCGACTCGAGGTCGGCCGTCCGCAGGTCGTCTACGAATGGCGACGGCGGCTGGCAGATTTCCCTCTGCCGGTCTTCTCTCTTAGCCGCACCTCGATTTGGTACTGGCCAGATATTGAGCGTTGGGCGGCTCGGACGGGTCGTCTTCCCGTGCCCGGGCCGCAGCCTCGTCGCGCCAGGAGAAGGCGATAGCGAACCCTTGCTACGTTGGGGGGTCGGGTCGGTTTTCGCGCCATGGCCTCGACTCGCCATACGTTTGAGAGATGGCTCGGCGTCGCACCTACTCCGCCGTGGAGCTGGCCGAAGTAGCCGCCGGGCTCAAGATGCTCTTGGCCGAGGTGGAAGCTGGCCGTCTCACCGCTGACTCCGGGGTCATCGCGCGGCTTGAGGGGGCGGTAGCAGCACTGGAGGCTCTTGCCAGAGAAGGCGTCCCCGAGGCCCCGGGAAGGTAACGGCGAGGCTCCAGACCTGACCGGAGGGGCAATCGGGCTAAAGGCTGATCTGGGGGACAATAAGCTTGTACCTAAACGGTCGTATAGGTATCGTGAGAGTATGGGGCAGGGGCGGAGAAGTCGAGTTGTCCGGGAACGCCAGCAAGCACTGATCGGCTACATCCGGGTATCCACCGGCGGTCAGGCAGAGTCGGGCGCGGGCCTGGCCGCTCAGCGGTCGGCGATTCGGGCGGAGGCGTCCCGGCGGGGGATGCCACTGGCGCGCATCTACGAGGACCGTGCAGCGAGCGCCAAGAGCCTGGAGAATCGGGACCAGCTGCAGGAGGCCCTTGCTGCCCTGGCTGGGGGTGAGGCATCGGTGCTGGTAGTGGCAAAGCTCGACCGGCTCAGCCGGTCCATCGCCGATTTCGCGGCCCTGGTTCGCAGAGCCGAGCGCGAGGGCTGGTCGATAGTCGCCTGTGACCTCGGGATCGACATGGAGTCGCCCACCGGTGGCCTACTGGCGAACGTGACCGCTTCGGTGGCCGAGTGGGAGCGGAAGATCATCTCGACCCGCACCAAGGAGGCGCTGGCGGCCAAGCGGGCTTCAGGTACCAGGCTCGGGCGTCCGACGCTGCTCGAGCCGGTCATCGCCCAGCGGATCAAGGCGGAGAGAGTCGAGGGCAGGGCCTATCAGGCGATCGCGGATGGGCTAAACCACGACAGCGTCTTGACACCGACGGGTGGCCGATGGTCGCCGGCGCTGGTTCGCAAAGTTGCGATTCGCGAGCGATGACCATCCCCACATACTCCTCGACGGGCACCGTCAACTTCGACCGCCACCTCACCGCTGGCCGCCTCTACCCGTTCCAGACGGTTGGCGTGGCGATGGCCCTGGTCGAGCGCCGCTGCTTCATCGCTGATGAGATGGGGCTTGGCAAGACGGTGCAGGCGTTGACGGCTTGTGAGGTGGACGGAGCGTTCCCGGCCGTCGTGGTCTGCCCGGCAGGGTTGAAGGACAACTGGCGGATCGAGATCGAGCGGTTCTTCCCGCACCGTCGGGTCGAGGTGCTGAAAGGGAACGGACCTGGGTCAATCCCGTCTGCTGATTTTTGGATAGTGGGCTGGCCCACACTCGAGAGTTGGCTTTCCATGCTTCTGGACTCGGGTCCGTTCAAGGCTCTGATCCTCGATGAGAGCCATTACGCCAGCTACGGGACCTCCCGTCGCACGCAGGCAGCGAAGACCCTCTCAAAGACTGTCGAGTTCGACGGACTGCGCTTGGCGCTTACCGGCACGCCGATCAACAACCGGCCTGAGGAGCTCATCCCGCAGCTGGAGATCATCGATCGCCTCTACGACATCGCGCCGCAACCGAGGTTCGCATGGAAGGACCAGCGGTCCTGGGCGGAGAGCTTCAAGACCCACTTCTGCGGTCCCGACGGTGACCTGGAGGGGCTACATCGTCGGCTTCGGGGCTGCTGCTACATACGACGTGAGAGGGAGGATGTCGGAGCCCAGATCACTGCTGGCGGGTTCAAGGCGACGGTCCGCCGGGATGTGCGCCTGACGCTAAACGGTGAGCTCGAGCTATACAGGGACGCCGAGCAGGACCTGATCCGCTACCTCTATGAGACCAGAGGAGCGGCCGCCGCCAGGGGAGCGGTGCGATCCCGAGCCCTCTTGAAGATGGCAATCCTGCGCCGCCGCGCGGGCGAGGCGAAGACACCGGTAGCTATCGAGTGGATCGCGAACTTCCTGGACTCAAACCCAGACCGGTCCCTGGTCGTCTTCGCCCACCACAGAGCAGTCCAACGCCGACTGGTCGACACCTTCGACTGCGCCCATATCCTCGGCGTCGAACGTGATCCCGAGGAGCAGAAACGGCAGTTCATGTCCGGTGACTCCAGGTTGATCGTGTGCAGCCTTTCCGCGGCCCGCGAGGGCCACAACCTCACCAGAGCCGCCGACGTCCTCTTTGTGGAGCAGGCGTGGACACCAGGGGCCATGCAGCAAGCGGAGGATCGAGCCAACAGAATCGGACAGACAGCCGAGCAGGTATTCGCCTGGAACCTGCTGGCCGAGGGGACAATCGATCTCAGGGTCACGGAGATCCTCGAGCAGAAGCGCGACCTGTTCGACCAGGCGGCGCGAGGAGGATCCTCGATGGCCTCGATCCTGCTTTACAGCTACCTGTAGCGGATCCATGAATGAGCAACTCACGCACCTAAGTGAGGCGGTCCAGTACCTTGCCGACCAACTACCCGCTGAGTCCGCTGATGGCCTCTTTTGTCGCCGCCTGGTCGCTCTGGGGATCGGCTCCTGGTCCGAAGCCGTGACCCGCGAAGCTGCTCGCACCGTCTACGAGCACGGCGACGAGATCCTTGACATCGACGTGGGAGACCTTGACATCTGTGCTCATCCGCTCTTCTGGCCCAAGGACTTCGCGGCCCGAATCGAGGCCCGTCACAAGTCAGCGCCGGCAATGGTCGAGGTGGTCGGCCGGCGCGTCGATCTGCTCGACGGGGGCACCCTGCGCTTCGTCTGGCATGTGCGCGACCCCGACCACCCGCACATCGAGGGTGACTGCTTCAACCTCCCAGGCGTTCGCGCCACGCCGGCCCCGAACCTGTGCAAGGTCGTACTCGCACCGAGCACTCCCGAGGCTGCCGACTTCGCCCGGTCCTGGGACTTCATCGCCACGCCCACCGCCCGCACGGTTATCAGGAAGGCGCGGTCCCAGTCCTCATATCTCGTCAAACTCGGGCCGCCCGGCTGGGTCCTGATCCACGGAGCCGTACCGCAGCACTTGCTCCCGGTCGGGTGGCAGCGATACCAACGGCACTACCGAGCACCGCTCCAACCGGAGACCGTCAGCCACTGCCGAAGCTGGAGGCTTCCAATCGACCCAGCCGTCGACGAGGCGCTCGTAGAAGACACGACCACAGAAAGCGATTCTGAAGCGCTTCGAGTCGCATCGAGCTGTGCCCGACCCGAAGCACTACCAGAGCGGTTCCTGACCATCCTGCGACAGCGCCTAGCAGGGAACTCCGCATGATTCCGCCCCCCACCCGCGGAGAGACCCCCACCGTTAAACGAGTTTGTCCAGTAGAGGCCGCCAGGTGTCCCGGATATCTCACGGGCACGTGAAGCTGACAGTACCCATACGCGACCAGGGAGTATGGAGCTCTCTCAATCCGGCGGCGACGACGCGATCGCCGTGCGCCGACGTCGACGAGGCTCAGCTAGGTGTGGGCTTGACGCGACGGAACCGTCGATCTGCTCGCCTTCCGAGATTTGCGCGGTACCGCCTCCTTTGAGCGCAGATCGGATAATCGGGCCCGCAGCAGTTAGGTACTCGTCGCCCGTGGAGCGATCCTCCTGAAGATCCTCACAACCGGCCCGCTATAACGCACGATCCTTTCGCAAGGCAGCTCGCTAACCAATGACCGATCAGCATTGGTCAGAGATGCGGTCAGTTCCTCCTCGCGGAACTGGAGGCGAAAACGGTCGCTATCGGCGCGGTCTTGAAGGTGTCTGTACAGCTTGTGCCGTTGGTGCGGCGTCAACATGCTCGCCGCCACTGTGACCATCTCGGAACCGTCCCGCAGACGAATCAGTAGGCCGGTATAGCGAAACCGCGGCGGCGTGATCCAAAAGAGCCTGGAACGAATCAGAACGGCGTCTATCGAGGCGATGTCCTCCCAGGCGGCGTGGCAGCTCCCGAAAGGATCGCGCCAACCGATCCGATCACCGTCCGCCCGGAGGTGCGTACTCAGACAAGCAGTGGAGAGGGATCCGAAGTACGCCATCCCAAGCACACCGAGAATCACCTGGCCCGGCGATGCAGCATCTCGCAGGAACGGAAGGACCACGACGCAGAGAAAGCCCACCGTCGCGATCGCGGCTGCGGACCCCGACATCAGGATCCAGATCCAGGGTCGTATATGCGTGGACGGTCCCGCCCGCTTCTTCTCCACGAACAGATTGTTCCACTCCGCCCCGCTGAGTCTCGGTTCAAGCGAAATCTAGGAAGCTCGGGATTCGGCGTTCTAGGTCACGCCGGGAGCACAGGATTCGTTTGGTTCAGAGGGTGTTCCGTCGCCGTGCGTCGGCGAGGACAGCCTCTAGCAGTATTCGATTTCTGGTTGTGGGGATGATCCTGATCGTGCCCTGATCGCTTTCATACGAGACGCTCCAAGGCTCGCCTCTAAGGGTGGCTGTGTGCTCGGTAAGAGCCGATTGCGGTTTGGGACCGGGAACCGGAAGGATGTTCCCCCCTTCGGCCTTCCGGTCAGTCACCCACAGCTGACCGTCTTGGACCGCTAAGTACCCGGCGATAGGAAGATTTGGTCTGAGCCCCTCGACGCGTCCTTGAAAGATGATGCGCCGTCCCTGCCTGTACCTGCGTATCGTGCGTGTCTCCCCAAACTCGAACGGTAGGAAGTCAACGAGGAATCCCGCAAACAGATCCCATAGGAGGTCCACGCGACCATTATCGGGGACAGATGGCCTTGGCTTGACCGAAGTTAGCGTCGAGTCATGCCCGATCGTCGTGCGATCACGAACAGGGCTACCAGCAACGGCAATCCGATGATTGCAGCGACCGTACGGAGGCTGCCATGCGAGATGGCCGCGGCTGACAACAGACCCACCAGCACCGCGGCGATCCACCCAAAGATCACAACCTGCTGTTGTTGCTTGGGAGTCATCGGTGGGCGGTCGCGGTCCACGCCACCAGTCAAGCAGACGGTCTAAGCGTGGGTGGATGTCGCGTCAGAACGTGAGCGCATCTGATTACGGCCAGGCCAGCTCTCCCTTCTCGGTAATCGGCGATCAGCGCTAGTGCGGCGAGGCCGGAATGGCTGGCGAATCGAGCGCCGATAAAACCGTTCGTGCAAGACCTGCGAACGGCTTCATCAACTATTCAACAACGCAGGGAGGGGCGGTCACATCGAGCGCGATCATCTGGGGCTGGCGTTTGATCGGGGGCAGGGCATGTCGACAAGTCTGTTCGTAGCCGTGGAGCACGACAGCGCGTACCGGGCTGGTCAGATCTTCGGTGAGATCCTCATTCCCGCCGTCGGCGTCGCGCTGATCGTTTGGGCTGCGCAGCGGATCAAATGGAGACAGCAAGGCGACCAAAGGTTCGCGAGCGGTTGGCGGCTGGTCGGACTAGTTGTCGGGCTGTCCGTGGGCTTAGTCCTGATCGGAGGGGACGTCGGTGGGATAGTGATGCGGGCGTCCAAGAGCTCAACCGCCTCCGAATCCGCCCCTGACTCCTACAGCGAGCAAACACTCGTCGCGCCGAACGGAGCCTGGCCCGACGTGCGGCCTATGTCCGGTCACGACCTGAGCAGCGACCCGTTCTTCGGTCCCCCAGGAATGAGACCGCTCGCCGGTTACCGGGGAACCGGACCCCACACGATAAGAGTGAACCTTCCCAGCGGGCAGGTACAAGGGGCGATCACGACCACCTTGCGGGCGGGGTATGCGGGCCCCGACGACACGAACGTCTATCTTGCCCCAGCGGCTCAGGGCGAGGTGGTACATGTCTCCATTGGGGGCCCTACGGGGTCGATCGTCGCCAACATCCCAAGTGGCGGCAGCTTCGACTTGACCGTCGAGGCACCTGCCGGGACTCGGTGGTCAATGGTTTTGGGAACACCGACCCCATAGAAACCGCTGCTGAGGGGTGACGGCCGGCGTGACGACGCAGGACGTCAGCGCAATAACCAACCGGAACGGTCCGAGCGGGGGCCGTCGAGGGCGAAGTAATCGGCATCGGCTTTCTTCGGAGGTGACGACCGCCGTCGGCCTAGCGTCGTACTGTGGAGCAACCGAGCACCTTGTGGGAAGGCGAGTACCTCGACGGCGGGGTGGTCGTCAATGCGGTCGGCTATGAGCTGGATGACGCTGGCAGAGCCGGAGGATCTGTAGTACTTCGGGTCACTCCTGCGGCGGGCTTTTGGAAGGAGCTTCCCGACGGACGACGAACGGGGATCTTGTTCATGGACCCAGGCCAAGCGGGCCTGCTCGCAGCCGGACTAACTGAAGCCGCGGAGGTGGCCGAAGCTGCCGGTCGGGAGTCCGAGACGGACACCTGACGCCTCCCCTGACGCAGAACGCGCGCGGTCTGGTTCAGTTGCGGCGTGAACCATTGCTCCCGAGTTGATGCGTTATTGCGAACGACGTTGTCGGAGACGCCTTACGGTGGACTCGCCGGCGGCGGAAGCCGAAGAGGAACTTCGGACTAGCCCTCGGGTTACGGGCGGTGAGGCCTACGCCGGGTTCGAATCCCGGCCCGCCCCGGCGCAGAACGTGAGCGCATCCGATTACAGCCGGGTACGGATGGCGAGAGCGTAGTCGGCAGCGCTCGGAGATCCGATGGCATGGCGCTCGAATCGGCTTGTCGAACGGTGTCAACCCTTGGCCGGAGTCCCTGAGGCTGGAGGTCCGGAAGAGACTAGAAGGGTTACGGCTGCACCGGGGATGGTTGTTGTTCCAGACGGCGGGGTGAGAGCGATCACGTCTCCTTGGGGAACCACAGTGCTGGCGGAGTATTGAAGGGTTACGACGAATCCCAGCGACTGCAGCACCCCGCGGGCCGTGGCAGCCGACTCGCCTGCGACGACGGGGATTCTGACACCGATGGTGGTGGAGGATCCCGACCTGGAGCCAGGCGCAGAACCTGTCAGGCTCGCCGTGCTGGTGATGTGACCGGTCGAGACGTCCAGGTCGGCGTCGGGACCTGGAATAGAAGAGAACGAAGCCGGCACGGGATTAGTGGGCCCGGAGATGACGGCTTGTTCATCTTCGCCCGGGGGAGCACTGAGGGGAATGACATTTACCACCCAGTTTCGATGGCTGCCAGGGCAATCCGACGTATTGATGCAGCTCTCGTTCCCCAACTGCAAGATCACGTAGACCTCGGTCTCCGATGTGAAGAGTGGTTCCGGAGGGTTACCAATCTTCATCGATCCTGGCGGCGAGCCCAGAGCGGTGGTCGCCCAGGACGCATAGGCGCCCCACGTTGTCTGTTTGAGCTCCACTCTTGTCACGCCCGAAATGAAACCGCCCGGCCCGGCATAGTCATGAAGAAGCCTCACAACCTCCGGCGGATTCGCGAACGCGGCGAACCGGGGCAACAAGTCGTGCGGTGATGTGACGGTAACCGTCTGGGATGGCCTGCTGTCCGGCAATACGGTCAGTAAGGCTCCGGTGGCGCTGCCGGCAAGGCCGATGGTCAAGACCGCCCGACGGATCCGACGACGCCTACGGATGCCCCCAGCACGCGCAAAGACTCGATCCCTGACATCTATCGGTGGAGCATCGACGGCTTCAGCTGCGTGCTGAAGAAGTGTCCTGAGGTCAGAGTCTTGCATCGCTGCCGTCCCTCTCGATCGCGTTGTTCAACCGCGTGAGCGACTGGTGCAGCGTGGCCTTGGCCGTTCCGACTCTGCAGCCGAGGGCCTTCGCAACCTCCTGGAGCGAGAGATCGGCGTGATAGCGCAACACCACCGCCATTCGCTGGCGAGGCGTCAGCTGGCTCAACAAGGCGGTCACCAGGACTCGGTTCTCAACCTCCGCCGGCTCGTCCCGTCGCGCCCGCCTGTGGACGGGCAGCGGCATCCGATCCCTCAACGTCCGACGGCGCTCATGCCGCATCGCAACCACGTACACCCACGCGGCTGGTCTGTCCATATCCTTCACCCGAGACCAGCTGTTGAGAGCACGGGCGAAACCTTCCTGGGCGGCATCCTCAGCTGACCGCCGGTCGCCGAGCGCGAGAGTCAGCGCCCTGGTCACCGGCTCGTACTCCCGTGCGAAGAACGCCTCGAAATCCAACACACTGCACCCACTCGTGATTAAGCCACATGGACCCGAAAAGGTTTAGTCGCTGTCGCGATTTTCCAGGCTCCCAACCAGGGCTAGGGCGGGCAGTCGGGCCCGCCGGGGCGAGCGGGGGTGAGACGGGCGTCGGCACGAAATTCGCGAATCGGCCTCCTGGCTAGCCCAGCTATACCACCCCCTTAACCGACGATAGTAGGCAATGGCAGCAGCAAATTTCCTTTGCTACCCACGCGCGCGAGAGGCTGACAGTACCCGAACGAACGCGGCGTGCTTATGCGCCGAGCCCCTTTGCTACCGACGGAGCTCGTCGAGTGGCAACAGTTGCAAGCCCAATTTGTTCTTAGTCGCCAACCGGCTCGCTCGATCGAGTGTCCCTTCTGGTACCTCTCCGAACCAAGCCATTGCGTGTAGGTCCGCTCCCAGTGACTTGGAGAGCCGAACATCTCGATCAACCTGTCCTGGCGAGAACTGATTCCCACTGAGCTTGACCTCTCCGGCGATCACGTTGCCCTGGAACACTCCGAAGAGGTCAACCTCGCCGGATGCCCCGTTCGTAAGCGTCACGTTGATACCCGGCAAGACATGCGACTCGGGATCGATCGCTTTCAAGGCCGCGACAGCTGCTAGGTGCCCAAGCACGCCCTGATCGCTCGCCCTGTCGATCAAGGCGTTCAAGCGGTAGAACACCGTGGGGCCGCTGTTCGTTGCGTGGTACGCCGCCGGACGCAGACATCCAGGGCATCTTGCATCCGTGGTGACCTCCGAAAGAGACACGAAACTCGTGATTCCACAGTGCGGGCAAGAGATTCGTAGCCCTCGCTCCGCCCATGTCAAACTGATGAGCTCTTCGAGCAGTCGAGCGCGCTGGCTTGCTGGAACGCCCTCGACTTGAGTTGCGCTTAGGCTCCGCCGTTCGATACGACCACCAATGTCAGCGACTGTCTGGGCAAGACGTTCGTCGTCAGCGGTCTGAACGAGTGACCGCAGCTCGGCAAACAGCTGTCGGGCACGTCGAGTCGTGAGCGAACGCACCACCTCGTGGAGGCCAGGTTTGAGAAGGGCCGAGGAGAGTCCTTGCAAGTCGATGCTCGACCCTATGCGGCCTTTGTCAGAGAGACTCCAGGATGAGGTGGTCTGACTCAAGACCGCAGTGACGACTGTCTCGAGCCGAGGAACGTTGATGGTGAATCGGTAGGCCGGTATGAACTGAGAGAACAACTCGAGTGAGTCGTCGCGCCAATGCCCATTCGGATGGAGCAGTTGCGCGACCGGTGGTCGTTTGGGGTATCGCCTAAACAAGTCAGAGCTCAGCCCCACTTTCGTCCTGCCGAATCCTCGACAGTCAGCGGGATTATCAAATGCTATGTCCGTAGTCGAGGAGAAGACCTGGGTGGGAACCTCGGTTCTGATTCCATACCGCCGACGGAAGACGAACGCAAACCGCGGATCGATGTCGACCTTATAGGTGAAGGGGGGAAGTCTTGGGGGCGGTGGCGGCGATCGGTGCGCCGTTCGCGGTTCCTCACGTTCTTCTCGTAACCCCCAGGACTCGGCGATCGTACGTAAGCGGTCGGAGGGTACCGTCAGACTGCAAAACAAAGCGTCGGGGGCGAACTCGTCTGGCCGATTCTGGAGGAGAGAGATGGCCTGCTTGCCGAAGTTCACCCAGTAATCGACATCATGTTCCGGCACCAGGATCATCGGCACCGGATTGAAGCGTAGCGAGCTGAGGGCACGGCAGTTCCAGAACATCACATTGTCACGAAACGAGCCACGCCCGATGAACCAAAAGATTGCCGGTGAAGGCCATGTCCCGGGCTGTGCAAATATCTCACCGAGTTGAACTGCCGTTCGGTGGATCGCGGTCGCCCTCGATATCTGTGCCCTAGCAACCTGGTCAGGCATCTTCACTGCCGTAAGCGGTTGGTTAGTCGACTCGTTGTCCGCGATCGCGGCAGTGGTGAATGTTCCGGCGGAAGTGACCGCCCATGTCTCGAGCGTCGGGTCTGCATAGGCCCAGGGTGAGGGTGGTGCAGGGTCGGCCACGGCAGACGGGTTAGCGGTGAACTGACCAGCGGCGGCCTGATCGATTTGTGCCATAGGGACGCATTCGATGTTCAAACGTCGTGCGACAGCTCCGGCATCAGCTGTCGCGACATCTACATTCACCAAGGAATCGACGTTCGCGAACTCCAGCACCTGTCTCCAGAAGGGCTCTGTCCGACCGCCGGAGCGAACGGGCACAATCGGCTCAGTGATACCACCCCACCTCGTACATGCCTCGGCGACGGCCCTGCGAAATCCGGTGTCGCTAGATGCCCGAATCAAGTAGCCGACGCGGGCCGGAGCGATGACCACCTGAAAGTCATACTGTCCGAGGTAGTTACCGGAGGGCATAAGTACATCTCCCCGACTTGGTCGAGTGATGGATCGACGGCGGGCCCGTCATGTGATCCGCGCCGCACGCGGACATTTGTGGACTCTCGGACTCAGTCCTTCTCGAAGCCGAACTGATCGAGTTTCAGCGTTGTGGCGTTCTCGTTCACCGTGCGGATGACGTTGTCTGGAAAGCCATCGTCGTTGGTGGCTCGGATCTCCACGCTGATGTCCAGAGCCGTTCCGAGGTGAGCCGCGAGGTTGGTCACTATCTCCTGGGCAATCTTAGAGAAGTCACGTTGGTACCGCTCGGAGTCGAGATGAGCGATGGCATAGAACCTCCGCAACTTCTCATCGGCAGGCTCAGGCACCAGTTGTTCCGTTGAGGGTCGAGGGTCCGGGCCTACTGTTCCCGAAGACGTCGCACCTGTAACGACGGCTTCCCGAGCGAGTTGTGCGGCTGCGAGGTCCGGTCGCACGATCAGGGTCGTGCCGGTCACGTGGTCGGTGGCCGCGCCCGTAACAAGTCCGACGAATCGCGAGTTCTTGTCGTCGAACGCTTCGGCGACGGCGAATCCGTGCTGCTCCCAGGTGATCGAGGCCGGCCCCTGCGCGACGGTACGGGTGAGGACGTTGATGTCTCTGAGGCGGGGAAGGTAGGGGTACCTGGCGAAGGCATCCCATACCTCGTTAACTGAGACATGACCGTTGTCCCACACGGTCGCCAAGGGACCACCTTCTCCGAGGAGTCCCCGCAACAACTCAGTTGCGTAGGCCACGTTGAGGGAGCCGTCGTTAATGAGCTTTCGGCTGGCCCGAGCCGCGGGCCCAAGCGGACCGTCGGTCTTGGTGGTGTCCCACTCGATGGGCCCTGTGGGATCGGGCTGATGCGGTATCAGCGCCCAGTGGAATGTCTCGGCCAAGCGGAGTGCTACAGCGTTGTTGGCGTCGTTCTTCTTCGACTCCGCCTGGTTGCGCCCAAAGGCGTCGAGACCCAGTTCCTCCCATCGTTGGCGTATCTCGGTCCAGGCCAGGGATTCAGCAGTACCTCGTTCGAGTTCCTCGAGGCGGCGTTGGTCAGCGGCCAGAAAGATGAGCATGTTGCGGTAATGGCGTGCCCCGGACGAGCGCTGTTCGAGCAACGCCTTAGCTGCCACCATGGCCTGTGAGTCGTTGTCTCTGTTGACGTGCGGGGTGGCGGGCGAGAGGACTACGAGGCGGCACTCTGCTTCGTCAGGCACGTCGGTGGCATTGTCCGGACAAACATGGACCCCAGCGAACTCACCTCGCTCTGCTTTGAGCGGCTCAAGCAGCTTCACGATGTGGGCATGTAGCTCTTCCCGCCGTGTTGACAGGTATTGCTCGATCAGGTCACGGGCCCGTCTGGCGACCGAGGCTTGGGTGCCGTACCAGAACCGGGCACCCTCGACGTAGAGGAAGGATGAACGGTCAGTCAGCCGGTTGAGGGCATCCCCGTAGGTGGCCACTGCCTCGCCGGGCAGCGAGCAGCCCAGCTTGATCCTTTGAAGTTCCACGCCCAGGTTGGGCGACGCCGAACGCGGTGCCGAGGCCAGGAAGACAGTTCGTGCAGCCCGGCGGGCGGCGCTGTAGCGGCCAAGGTTTGGGAAGTCGTTGTCCACCTTTCTCGGCACCGAGTTGGGGCCGTCCACGTCGGAGTCGATAATTGGCTGCCACGCGTGGTCAAGGTTGCGGGTCAACTCCGACTCGACGGCAGGATCGTCAAGCGGGACATTGGCCGGCAAGATCAGCGGGGACTTGTCCCCGGCTGCCCACAAGGCTGAGATGACGGCGGCCATAAGACGCAGGACACCGCGAGTCCGCTGGAATCCCTCTAGGGCTGACCAATCCTCATACAGGCGGCTGAACAACTCAGGATGAATCGGGTACGCCGACTTGATCCGATCCACGTAGGCGGGTTCCCGAGCGTCGCCAGGAAACTCAGCTGACTGTGTTCGGTAGAACTCGCCGAAAGCTCTCGCAGTTGCGTCACGGTGTTTGATCTGGTCAGTGGGGATCGGCTGGAACAGCCTCCGGCGAACAATCTCGAAACTTTCCTCCGCCGAGGCAGGTCTCCACGACGCCTCTGTGCGTCCGATGACGTTTCCGAGTCGGCGAGCAGCCTCCTGTCCCGCGGCACCCCCGACCTCTGCTTCCGAACCGATGGGGCTGACCCCAGGTCGGGCCGGGTCGTCCGAGACAGGAAGGGAGACGACGAGAAGCGCCCCTGGTACTGCGATGGCGGCGTCGGCCAGGGTCTGGGCGAAGGAGAACTGTGTCTCGAAGAGACCACCAGGGAGCAGCTCTCGAGTCTCGAACATCTGACGGGCATAGGCCACCCACTCGTCGACGAGGATCAGGCATGGTGAGCAGATGCGGAGAACGTCTTCGATGGCAGCGCCAGGGCTGGTGGCCGTGCGGTCGGCCTCGGCGACCATCTCGAAGGCGTCCTTGCCGCCCAGCCGCCAGGCAATCTCGCCCCAGATCGTTCGTACCTCGGTGCCGTCCCCCTTCTTCTCCGGCTGGCCCGGAGAGAGTTGAGTGCCGACCACCACAGCTCGAGTGACCGACGGCAACGTCGCCACTCCAGCCGCACCCAAAAGCTCCTGAAGCTCCTGTGGGAAGTCGCTCGGCTGAAGGCCGCCGAAAAGATGGTGCAGCGCGATCATGGAGTGGGTCTTGCCGCCGCCGAAGTTGGTCTGGAGATTGACCACCGGTGCCCCCGCCGATCCTGTGATCCGATGCGCTGCCTGGGTTAGAAGTGAACGGAGCCCGACGGTCAGGTAGGTACGGCGGAAGAACTCGACCGGGTCGGTGTACTCCGCCAGGCCCTCACCCCTCGCCACCTGGTAGAGATTGGCGGCGAACTCCGCAACGTCATACTTACCCTTCGCAACGTCGTCATGAGGGACGACGACATCCCGCCAGGGATGTAGACCCCCCGCTGGCTCGGCGAAAAGAGCTGCTGAACTCGGGGTGGCGCTCTTGGCCTCGGCCTCGTACTTGGCGCGCATGACCTCGTTCTTGGACTTACCGACCTGCGCCGCCTCCTTGGCGTCGATCAACGCGAGCAGGCGTTCGGCTGAATCGAGTGCTCTGTAGGCGTCGTCGTGAGAGAACGCCTCATGATGGGCCCACTTGTTGCGCCAGTCCCTGACCTCGCCGACCAGGTTCCGGCCGGTGGTCTTCAACTCCTCACGGAACACGTCCTGCCAGTGGTCCAAGATCACCGTGATGAGAATGGAAGTATCGGTGTTGACGTTCTCACCGGGGTATGCGGCTGTCCAGTTACCGCCCACTGGTGTCCTCTTAGTCATTCGCCGGCCCACATACGGGCCAAGGCCCACACCGACGAGCTCAAGAGCCCGCCCAACCCGATCACGATTACTTATTGCCATCTCTCGTCCCTCCGCCTAGACGTTCAACGATCCTTGGCCCATCGGCCCAGCTGCGGCAAGCCTCGACAACTCCGGCCACGCCGCTGCCAGGGCGTTGTATGGGCTGGCTTCCTTCGCCCACTTCTTCGACTCCGCAATCTGGAAGAGCCTGTACGCTAGGTCACGAGCCGCATCCCCGAGTCCCCCCACTCGAGCCAGGAGTTCCGCGGCAGACGCCTCACTATCGTCCATGAGACGGCGAATAAGGTGTTGCGTCACCTCCCAAACGGTCAACCGCGGATCGGTCCTGGGGTCCCACGCGGCGTCAAGTTCTGATCGGTCGAGCAGACGGACCTTACCGCCGCCGGACTTGACGATCCCAGCTCTCACAAGGCCATCGACGGAGACGTTCTTTGCACGGCTCAGGTCATCCGCGCGTCCGTACGAGCCATCGTCCATGCCATGTTCTGAGAACCAGGCGATCGCCCAGCGGGTGTCCTCGTCAAACTCGCCCTCTTGCTCCGCAGTCACCTCATCCAGCACCTGGTTTATTAGCTGGAGTGCCCGACGCAC
Source organism: Acidimicrobiales bacterium (assembly GCA_036378675.1). Taxonomy (NCBI): domain Bacteria; kingdom Bacillati; phylum Actinomycetota; class Acidimicrobiia; order Acidimicrobiales; species Acidimicrobiales bacterium. The sequence goes on along the minus strand of DASUWA010000016.1, from coordinate 115,931 downwards.
GCTCATTGACCGTCCATCCGGTTCGATTACTCGTTCATATCGAGAGAAGACGGCCATGCCGGGGCCAATAGCGGCCTGAGCAAGGTCAACGGGTGCGATTCCGCCGGACTGAAGAATGCGCAAGTCTTCTCGCAATCGGCCTCGCAGGGCTTGTTGAAACCCGCGCCTGTCGGTCACTCCGGCGTCGAGGGACCTGGAGCGGCACGCGAGGATGATGGACGAAGCAAGAGCGTTCGTTCCTATACCGACCGAACGAGACCCTCGTTCCGTTCGCATTGGCCATGTTGCGGTCACAGAGAGCCCAGCCCCCAAGAGCGCCGTCAACATCTTCTCCCACCCGGTGGATGCAACGGCTTGCCGTGTCCCGGATAATCCTTCTTCCTCAGCATCCGCCTCACTCTGTTTGAATGCATAGAAGACGATCATCGGCGTATCGGTGTCGCTCCCCGACGCCGCTTTAGAGAAAACTCGCGCGAATCCTTGCTCGAAGTGTGCTTCCGCCAAGTCTCGACTTCCGCTATGTCGGAAAGGACTCGCTATGAGTTCCTCAGTCTTCGGAGTGAGAAGCGTGCTAAAGAGGTCCGGGTAAGCCGTATGAAGCGAGCGCCGAAGCCAGACATAGAAGTAGTCACTTAGGTCGGCATAACCAATGTTGTCGTAGTAAGGGGGATCCGTAGCCAGAACATGTCCGGTGAAGTCAACCGACATCGCGTCCGCTTGTCTTACGCATACGGATCCCTTGGCTGGAAGCCGTTCGATCGTTTTGGCCTGAGCTTCTGCGGAGGTTCCTAAATCGCCAGCTGCGGAGGCAAAGGGATTCGCCTCCGCAAAGTCCCATGTCATAGGAAGGGCTTGGCGTGCAAATGTGCTACGGGTAGCGCCTGTCCCGTGCCCTGACCGCCAGGTCACAATCGTGGACAAATCATCTGCAATGGAACTGCATACGAATGCCAGGTATGTAGCTACAGCGTTCGCATAGTCGTGGTCTCCGCCGGAATCCGTGAGAATTAGCGCCCGAGCCTCGGAAACCAAGTCGGTCAGCGTACAAAGGGTCGTGAGTTGTCGGTTCGTGAAAAGGTCCGAGTGGCCTGTCATCCCATACAACTGAACCCTAAAGCCCAAAGCCTGTTCTGGAAGCTCGGTATCCGGAGCACCATTCGGCCGGTCTAGTAAGCCCGCAGATTCTTGGTTCGGATCCGGAGGTAGATACTCCCGCTTGCGATTGCCTTCAGTGACCACAGCCATCAGTTGTGCTCCCAAGCGTCCCGCCTTGCCTTCGGAGCGTATGTAAGGGAGCGACGTAGGACTATTGCAGAAAAGGCAAACCGCCCCAGTTCGGGTTACTGTCCCTTCAACGGGTGGACCGGACTTTCCGTGACCAATGTCAAAGCGAATGCGGTTGGTGGTGACATCACGAATAGGGTTCACCCAGGTTTCGGTTCCTGCTTTCGTATTGAGCCAGAAGGAACGGGCCAGAGGAACCAGAGCTCCGCAGGCGGGGTTCTGACAAGTAACTGTGCGAGCCCAAAGCCAGGCGATGACCTTCGCTTGTCTACCGTCTGGGAGGTTGGCCTTGGGATAGAGATGACCGATTCGCTCTTCTGCTTGGCCTCGCATCCAGTTGCCGTACCAGCGAACATCGTCGGCTAGACCGGCGGAACCCGTCCAGCCTTCCAAACGTAAGCGATCGTGATCCATCGGATGGACGGGAGCACGTCCAGAGAACCGGTTGGGAATCTCGGTCAGGGCTTTAGTGATCAGAACCGCAACGGGATTGAGATCGCTGGCGTCTACCTCAACACCTAGACGTTGGGCCTCAAGCGGGATGGAGCCACCTCCGCAGAAAGGGTCCATGATGCGAGGAACAGCCTCTGGATAACACTTTCTTATCTCGGCCCGAGCTTCCTCAAGCAGCTTCTCGTCAGTAGACGCCTCCCAAGGAACGAGGCGCTCGATGATTCGAAACAGGCGCTGCCGTTCGGCGTCTTGGGCTTCTTCTGTTGGAAATCGTTCGGGGTGCGCCGACGGATCGTCCACTAGCTGAGCGAATAGGACGGCACGACAGGCGGCAAGGGGTCTGCGGGCCCACCAAAGGTGCAGTGTGGAAGGGTGCCCTTGGCGGATTGACTTTTCGCGGGCTGCTTCTTTGTTGATGAGGTCGAGGGGCAGAGCGACTTCTATGAGCTTGGTGGCCATCAGATGTCCTGCGGTGTGGCCCGTTGCCAGTACGGCGTCCAGGCGAGGGTGGTTGAGGTGGTATCGAACGGCAGTCTGACATCGGCACCAAACGGCTTCATCAGATACCTGACTCGGTCATGGTCAGGCCCGTCCTCGGAAACATCGACCATCGCGAGGACGTAAGCATCGGGGATGTTCGCGGCGAACCGGAGCTCGTTCTGCGTGACGACGAAGGTCCTCGCGCTGGACACCCGGCCCTTCACCTCGAGGAAGGTGATCGTTCCGTCCTGCGCGGTGGACCGAACGTCGTATCCCGGATTGAAATGCGGCATCTCCTTCGCGGTCCTGCCAGCTTCTGCTTCGATCCGTAGGACGGCGTCTACGGCTCGTCGCTCGACTTCTTCGGTGTCAATGGTCGGGGGTCGATGTCCGACCGGAGTGCCGCCCGCAAGGAGTCGAGCAGGGAGTACCAGCGCTGCTCCAACGACAACAGGGGGTTGGGAGGCCAGCTGGGCCTCCCTGTCGAGTTCGCCCAGCCGCGTCTGTTTGCGACGTTGTAGTTCGTCGGCTCGGGAAGCAGCCCGGTCGGGATTCATCCGAGGCGTTTTCCCGGCGTCGGCTTGGAGTTGGAGGTCGCTAGCCCGGTGGTCCCAGTACGTGATTTCCCTGGTAAGGCGGGCCTGGACAGCAGCCTTGACCTTCTCGACACGCTCCAGTGTGTTCTGGCGCACCTCGGCAAGATGTTCGGAGGCAAGGGTGTCTATGCCGTAGTCCAAGGCGCGGCTTTCGATGTCGCCGCCTAGCCAGGTCATTTTGGGGAGGAGTTCCTTGATGCGGCTCGCCTCGTCCTCTGTGGGTGCTCTCGCGTCGAGGTATGGGGCATAGCCAGCGGGCCGGAGTTCACCGGAATCAGTTATCTCGACGAATTGGAACCGGCGCGAGACGGTACGCCGATTACCGCCAGGGTCCGTGCGAGCGTCGGTGACCGCATGCTCAAGGAAGACGAGCACCGCAGGTTCCCGTCGAGTCTCCGAGGGATCAACCAGTACCGCTCCTTCCTCTAGAAGCATGCTGTGGCGCTCGGTGATGATGTCGAGAACGGCCTCTAGTAGCGGATGGCCGGGTGCGACGAGCTCGGCTAGGGGTACGCCTTCTTGGCGAATGAGAGCCTTGTCGAAAGTGACGCGCTGATAACGGGGGAGCACGGGAACGGTGTTACCGATGAGCCGGTCGCGGTGCCGTATCTCGGCGGGAACGAAGGTGACTTCATATCTGCTGCTCTCCCGGTCTGACATCCGACCACCGAGATTGCCGAAGGCTTGTGCAAACCAGGCGTGGACATATCCGGGTTGAAGTTTGCGGGCTTCGGCTTCGAGCATGTCAGCTCGTATTCGTTCGAGATCGGCGGTGCTGATGATTTCCGAGCTGAGGGCATGCTGCTGCACCAGTTCGGCCAGTCCCTCACCGACCCTGCCGTCGATAACCTCGTCGAGTTGGGCTTTGACTTCTGGGCGGTCGCCGTAGCGGATGGCCTGGATGAGTAGGTCCTTGAGTTCGCTGCCGGGCAGGGCGTCGCCGAGTACGTCGAAGACCTGGTCCTTGCCGAGCGATTCACGCATCTCGCTCAGCTTGTCGAGGAGCCGTGCATACACCTGACCCTCACGGGTTTCGGTGGCGACCAGGTTCCAGAGGTGACAGACCTCGGTCTGGCCGATGCGGTGGACCCGACCGAATCGCTGCTCGATCCTGTTCGGGTTCCAGGGCAGGTCGTAGTTGACCAGCAGATGAGCGCGCTGAAGGTTGAGTCCTTCTCCCGCGGCATCTGTCGCGACGAGGATGGTGCAGTCGGGGTCCTGTGTAAATCGTTCCTGGATCACACGGCGCTGTTCTCGGGGCACTCCCCCGTGAATCGCTACCACGGCTTCGGCCTTGCCGAGATAAGAGCTCAGTTTGGTGACCAGGTAGTTGAGGGTGTCGCGGTGCTCGGTGAACACGATCAGCTTCCGGCGCGCACCGCTGTGGTCGAACATCTCCGGTTCGTCGCCCAGCACCGTCAGCAGCTGAGTCCACTTCTTGTCCACGCCGGACTTCCTGACGGCGTCGGCTCGGCCCTCCAGCCGGGTGAGCGTGGCGATTTCAGCTTCCAGTTCGGCGAGAGTGCGGGCGCTCGTTGCCTCGTCAACCAGCTGCTCCTCCAGCTCCTCGAGCTCTTCACCTTCGAGATCTTCGATGTCCTCGTCAAGGTCTTCTATATCTACTGCCAGCTGCTGATTGGCGAGGATGGACGCCACCCTGGTCTGTGCCTTGGCCTCCCGCGCTCGGTCCTCAAGCCGCTTCCGCCGCCGCGCCAAGGATTGGTAGATCGCCTCGGGACTCGACGCCAAGCGACGTTGCAGAACTGTAACCGCGAATCCGACCCGGTTACCCCGCCGGCCCTCACCTTCGTCTTTCAGACGATCCGCCCGGCCCATCTCCTCGGCCACGTAGTCGGTGACCTCGGCGTAGAGCAGCATTTCAGCGTCCGTCAGCTCGTAGTCGACCGTGTAGGCCCTCCGTTCGGGAAACAGGGGCCGACCATCGAAGCGGAGGAGCTTCTCCTTAACCATCCGACGCATCAGGTCGGATGTGTCGGCCGTGTGGACTCCGTCTCGCTGTTTGCCCTCGAAGCGGTCAGCGTCGAGGAGGGCCATGAACAACTGGAAATCTTCCTCTTTCCCTGCATGGGGAGTGGCGGTCATAAGCAACAAGTGGCGAGCAACGGCCCCCAGGGCTTTGCCGAGCCGGTATCGCTTGGTTTCTTTGACCTCATTGCCGAAATAGTGAGCGGCCATCCGATGAGCTTCGTCGACAACCACCAAGTCCCAGTCCGACGCGGCCAGATGCTCGACGAGATCGTCCCGGCGAGATAGGTGGTCAAGTCGCGCGAGAAGCAGCGGTCGCTCGAAGAACGGATCACCGGTACGGGACGCCTCAATTAGGTCCTTGGTCAAGATGTCGAAGCTGAGGCCGAACTTCTCATACAACTCGTCCTGCCACTGAGCTACCAGACCACCGGGAGCAACTACCAGGCACCTCTGGAGATCCCCTCGAAGCATGAGCTCCTTGATGTAGAGGCCGGCCATGATCGTCTTGCCGGCTCCGGGGTCGTCAGCGAGACAGAACCGCAAGGGCTGGCGCGGCAGCATCTCCCCGTAGACCGCGGTGATCTGGTGGGGGAGAGGCTCGATTAGTGAGAGGTGGACCGCGAGCCTGGGATCGAACAGGTAGGCCAGTCGAATCCGTCGCGCTTCAGCGACCAGCCGGAACAAAGCCGGATCGCCCGTAAATGACCATTGGCGACTAGCGCCGGCCTCGAGTCCGAGAAAGTCCTCCTGGTCTCGGTAGACGACCTGTTCATCCACCCGACCGCTCGTGGTCCGATAGGTGACAACGCGGCTGCGAGTACCGGCCCACCGAACAGCCACAACCGTCACGGCCTCGCCAGGAATCAGGCCCCTCACGACAGCGTCAGGAACGAGCTCCTCTAACCTCGCCGGCACCGCGTCTGCCCCGCACTCACGACGATCAGTATTGCAGGAGGGTGGGACAGTTCGACGGAAGCAGGAAAAATGAGGTGATTGTCGCCTTTGCGCCGGTTTTGGGAAAGCTGACTGAGCGAGTTCGGCCCCTAGGGCCGCTGAGCAAAATGGGAGGTACTTGCTACCCGAAGTTCAAGGTGCGGTGACAACCTGTCGACGCCGGTAGTAGGCGACAGTTGATATTTGGAGGGGCAGATGTTCATTCGGTTGGAGCTTGGCAGTCTGTTGGCGCGGCGAGTCGTGTGAACCATGCTGACTGAGAAAGAGTGGGCAGCGGGTCGGTTGTGTGACGACGACAATCTGCCTTACTGCCAACGATGCAAGCCCAAGCCTTATCCCCCGACCGTTTACGTATCGAGTGGGTCAACCGCATTCCATGCACATCCGTCTTGCGAAATGCTGCTTAGAGGGCAGGACAAAGTTGAGGAGCGAGGCGGATCCAGAGGCGACATCGTTCCAATGAACCTGGAAGTCGCTATCGGCTCACGGCATCTACCGTGCCTGGGCTGTTTTCCGAAATCACGGGGACGGGTTTAAAGCGGAGGGAGAACTCCCCCATCGAACTGGTGGTTACCAGTTGTTCTGGATCCACAGAGTGCGCAATCGTTCGGGGAAGTTTGTGTCCGACATCCGCCTCGGCCGGCGGACACCCACAACGCCCTCGTCGGAGCCGATCTTGACGATGGCGTCGATCTGCTCCCCGGTCCACAAGCGGCGACCGGCGTCACCCAGGGTTCCACGTATCCCCGGGGTTCGGAAACCGCTGTCGAGGATGACGCGCGTCTCGATCCACTTCCGAATCGTTGAGGCCTTCTTGCCGGTGGCCGCCGCCAAGGCACCGATGCCGTAGAGACGGACCGTCTCGTCACAGAATAGATAGTCACGGAATAGGCGTTGGTCGTCGTGCCACCCGCCTTCGCCCGCGGTCTCAATTGGTGTGAGCGGGCTGGCTCTTTCTTCTTGGCCGGTGGCTCTCGACCTCCTGTCTTCGTTGGCGTCCGGCACCATGTGGCCACGAAAGGGTGACCACACCCTGGGATTCTCATTCGAGCGGACCGGATCCCCCGCGGCGTTGTAAGCGAGCACAACTCGACCATATCGAGCCGAGCGCTGCTCATCTGGGCGGTGCGACAGTACCCAAGGAACGCGTGAACGAGTTACTAATAGAGGCACAGTTGATAACGGCCAAAGTTGCATCAAGGCACGAGGGCAGTTGCGAACAGTCAGGACGGCATCGCTGGGCCTAGTTGATCCTGATCCTCTTTTCGGAAGTGCCTCAATCCCCGCTCGGGACAATGATCTCCTGGACCCAACAGTCTTGGATTCGGCCTCTAGTAGTTACTACTTCTCCGCCCGAGTGGGCGCGAGAAGCAATGTCTTCCTCGATGGAGCCGCTGCGCCAGATCCAGGACGCTGGGGAGTCGTCCAGCTGCTGACGAGTGACTGGACCCGCCCTCTCGCACTCTGAATCGCAAACTCAGAGCCCAGGGAGAAGTCGGCCTTCCCCGCACTCCTTCCCGGATCGCCTGCCCGTAGGCCCCACTGCCGGGGTCTTCAGAGCCTCTGCAAACGGAGGTGCTCGTTTTTCCGCTTTTGCAAGCCCAACTTTCGCTGCCCGTCAAAACCAGGACCGACCAAACGCTCTCACGTCGCACCCCAGTCGTACACTTGGGGAGCACTATGGCAGGGGCCGCCGGTGCTATGGCAGAGAGGGCGCTAAGGGAACGCCATCGCGACCAGTGGCCGCGCAATCTCTACGTTTACGACCGGGACGAGATACGCACCGCGACAGGTCGGAAGCTTCTGCTGGAGACCCCGGGCGGGGACTTGTCCGTCGCCGCCGAGTACAAGTCGGTCGAGGACGGCGAGCTCGACTTGAGCGGGTTGCAGTTCAAGGTCGTGGCTGGGTCGGTGCACGAGAAGCTGCCGGCCTTGGCGATCCAGTTCACCCATCCCCCCAACCACCCGTGGGCGTTCCGACTCTGGCCGCTGAACAAGATTGCTACGGCTTTCGCTCCGGTAGAGCTCACCGAACAGCGTTACGTGCAGCTGCTCTACCTCCTCCAGCGAGGTACGGCCTCGGCCGGCGGTGCGGTGACTCTCGACGGCGCGGAGTTCGCTCCTTGGGAGGAGCTCGCCCACCTCGACGACGCCTGGCCTCCAGAGAGCCCCTGGCCGACGGTCAAGGAGGCGTTCCCTGATGAGACCAGCGGGAAGAGCCCCGGCGACCTATTCCTACAAACCGCCCAGGAGTTCGCCGTTCGACGTGGCCGCGACCCTGTACCGAACCGGAAACTGGCGGACGTCGAACTGTTACTCGCCAAGAAGGCGGCCCTCGGGGCATTCAAGTCTGAGGCAACGCAGGAGACCGCCGCAGCGGACGTCCTTGTCCCTGTGGCTGCACCAGTGAGCCTCAAGTCCACCACACAGAGCCGGGACAGGTTTGACCGGCTCTGCTACCAACTCGATCGCTTCTACGGGAAGATGTGGCTTGAGGAACGCCCGTCGAATGACGGTCGGGACATGTGGAGCCCGTGGGATGAGGACGGTAAACCTCGCTGGCAGCGCCCATCCGCCTAGACGATGAACTCGACCTCAAGGCGATCGGGATGCAGAAGTTGCGGCTCTTGATGGCCGACCCCACCATGATCGAACAGCAGAGCTCAATGATCCAGGCTCGCTTGTTGTCGGTGTCGACGCGGAGGCAGGCAGCTCGTCCTCCGACACCTCCCGCCTCGCCAGCTCGACGCCGGCGCTCCACGACGCTGTCGGCGAGCTCCTGGATGCTCGCTTCTGAGCGTTGTGCACCGCGGTGGAGGAAGGCGAGCCTTGCGGCGGCCCCATCCCCGCCGAACCACCAGTGATCAAACCCTGAGCGGATGACCTTGCGAACCTTACCGAGTTGTGACGGGGCGAATCCTCACTCGAGTACGACGTTCGGCCCTCGACTCTTGAGCGCCTCGGCCGCCGGCTTCACATTTCCCGGTGTCGGATCGAGCAGTGCTTGGACTGCGGTGCCCGCGGGGAGTGCTCAGTCTTAATATGAAGGTATTCGTGTTCGCGAGTTAGCCAGCGACAGAAGAACGACTTGCCGGCCCCGGCACGCGGGTGATCAGAAGGTGGGCCATCTCCCCATTATCCATATGGCCTGAGACGGCCACGGCTCGACCGGAAAGGGCTTAGGGCTCCGGGTGCTCCAGTTGCTCGATCTCCTCACTGAGCGCTGCAACCTTCGCTTCGGCGGTCTTGAGCCGTGCTTGCAGCTGGCTCAACCTGGGGGAGTCCGGCCCGGTCTTCACGGGAACGGGTGGCTGAGCGACCCGGCCGACCGGTTTCGCCGCAACGATGACGGCAGGATCGAGTCCGCACTCCGCACAGCGGTGGCTGCCATGGAACGCCTGCTGGACCGTCTCGTAGCTGATGTGGGCGGTCGCCTCCACGACGTGCCCGCAGAAGAGCCGGAGGCTCCACCGCATCACCTGGTGATCAGGTGTCCGCGATGCGCTTAGGAACCGTAGGAGAACTCGGGTGACATGGGCCCTGAGTTCCTCAGGCGCCTCTCGACCCAGTGACGGGCCACTCTCCTCGAGATAGCCACCGTCGGCTCTGACGGGGAAGACCTGGCGCGGAGGATGCACATGACCAGGACCGTCGTCATCGTGGCAATGCGACATGTAGGCCCCGGCTTGCTCTCCAACCGTGTGCTGGTGGTAGTGCATCCGTCGTACCGAGTCCCGCACATTCTCGGCGTCATGCTGCCGTCGGATGTCCCGCTTCGACGGTTCGTGGGGGAGAGCGGGATCACCAACGGGCTTGTGAACCTCATGTGGCTGCGTCACAGCGGCACTGATTGGTACCTACGGCTGCTTTCTCTTCTTGATGATCCGCAGCTTGGGATTCGTATGGGGCCTGCCGCGGGACTTTTCCATGAACTCCAACAGGTCGGCCTCGGCTATTCGGATCGAGCTGCCGATCCGCGCAGCCTTGAGCGATCCGTCGGCTATCCGCCGTCGAACTGTCTTGGTGGACATTTTCAGGGCTTCAGCGACCTCTCCGACGGTGAAGAACTTGGGCCGCTTGTCCGACCCGTTGATGTCGATGGTTCGATGTGTCTTTGTCCGCACAGGCTCGACACGGACCGTCGCGGCAACCCCCGCTGACTGAACCGCGGAGACTTGCTCTGGTCGCACGCCCGTGACGCGGTTGATGACGGTCTGAGGAACTACGCCAGCTATGGCAGCGATTCGCCGGTAGCTCAGGCCCCAGGAGGAAAGGAGCGCCATGTCGACGCCCTGATCGCGCGTTTCCCGCTCCAGTTCCTCCCTCAAAGCTGTAATCCTGGGCTCCCTCTCCACCACCTGCGCTTTTATGACCCCCATATGTTCGACGTCAGGCGTGTCCTTGGCGGTTTTCGGACCTTCGCCGGGGTGTCGGATGGGTCCAGTGGGCATGGGCAGGGGATGTTACCCCGATTCTGTCGACCCCGAGTAGGAGGTCCTCTCGACTGTCTGGGTGGCCGGAACCGGGAAGGGCGTCACGCCTCGTCAGCGATTATTCGGTGATCGGGTGCGGCAACGGCGGCTCGCCCTCGACCTGTCCCAGGAAGGGCTTGCGCACAAAGCTGGACTGCACCGGACCTACATCGGCTCCCTCGAGACTGGCGACCGCAACCCCAGCCTCGACCTCATCGCCCGCCTTGCCAAAGCGCTGGGCTGCGACGCCGCTGATCTGGTCAAGGGGACCCAATCACTGCCGGGGCGAGAAGCTCCCAGCTGTTGAAATCCGGTCCGAGGTCTGTCGCGTACTGACCACTCTTGTCCCGTTGATTCCGGGTGCTGCTGGCGACGATGTCGGGTGCCAGGCAACCGGACGACTGGAAGGGACCAGGCCGCGACCGGGTAGCGGGTCTGGGGCTTCGGCTGGTCTGTCACGATGTCGGCTTGCACTCCGAAATAATCCAGATACATCAGGACTTCGATTGGGTGACACAGGTTGCCGTTCCATTCGGTGCGGCAGTAATCGGCGCCGTAGCCGTTCTGCTCGCCACGGACCGACAGGTAAAAGCCAGCGCTCGGGAGATTCAAGGACAGCTCGCCGCACAGAGAAAGGCCCAGCAACAGGAGAGCGAGGCAGCCGACCTCGACATGATGGAGTCGGCGCGACAGGAGTTGAGAGTCAACGTCGAGGCGCTCCAACGGACACCCCTGTTCGCACTCTCAACCGAGTTCACTCACCGACTTCTGGCGTCCGGGCGGATCAGAGGAGTCGATGAGCAATCTCTCTTGACGCAGGGATTTCTTTCGGGCGAGCGGTTCAACGCCTACCTCGCAATGGCTGGACCCGGAACAGAGGCCGTCGTTCAGCGCACTGCCAAGCAGACCGCGCTCGATATGGCGAATGCCGAGCAGGCGATTATGAGGCTCCTGTCGTTGCGATCGCCATCGGCTCCTGATCCTCCTCGTCGTGGGAATTAGCGGTTGGGTCCACGGGACACTGACCCGAGCTGCGTGGGAGCCGACCCACCGTGCAGTCAATGAACTGTCGGAGCGACTGACAGCGATTCGGACCGTTCTATAGAGGCACACCCAACTAACCATCCGCGGCTGGTCCACGCGCCCGATTTACCATCGCATCGGTGGTCGCGGCCGGGCATGGGTTCCTTCGCTGGCTGGACGTCCATTCAGGGGCGCTCCAGTTCTTCGCCGCCCTCGTGCTGGTCGCTGTGACCGCTGTCTATGTGGTCCTGACGCGCGGGCTCGTTGAGGCAACCAAGCGAGAGATTGACGTCAACCAGCAGCTAGTCGCGGTTGGTCGCACCCCAATCCTGACAGTCGAAGTGACGCCCCAACCATTCGTGCGGTCAGATGGAACAGGGCTTGGTCATCTCAGCAGGGAGGACTTTTACGCGACCGGAATGAGGCTGACAGTTCAATTCGCGATATTCAACCACGGACCCGGACCGGCGATGGTCAACGCTTTCCGCGAGTCTGAGCGCGGGTCCATCACGTTCTCTGGCCGCTCCGGGCCGATCATGGTGCCCGAGGGCCAGCACCGAAACGCCGACTGGACCCACTACTGCCCAGGGAGCGAGGTTGCGGGCTTCGAGCCGGACTCGACTTTCGTGAGCGTGCGCATCACTTCGACCGCGGCGGCCGATACGGGGGTCCGCGACGACCATCACTGGGACGGGACGGTCCTGCTAACGCTTCAGGGTGACAGCTATCCGTCCGGCGGATCGACCCTGGTCGGACCGCCATATACAAGCCAGCAACGGCGGTTCGTTCGGCCATTGTCTGGCGAGTGATGTCAACGGATTTGTCAACGCAACTTGACCGCGGCACCCTCTGACAACCTCACCAGACTTAAAACGGTCGAGACTCTCAGTTGAGTTGACCTGCCCAAACTCTCTGAACCCTCCCAGACCTTATGAGCCGGGCCGGATTGAGGGGCTAGTGGGAGCAATCCCGTGGGGGTTCAAGTCCCCCCTCCGACACCACCTGCGATCGCAGCCGGTCGTCGGATTCCACGTTGCCTGGGTCCACTCGATGGAGCTTCGATCTGCCACGCTGTCCTACCGTACGGGTCGGCTGGCTCGAGTTCTGGAATGGGCCGTGCGATGAAAGCTCGCCCTGATGTTCACGAAGCGCCATCCGCGCGGTCGTTCACTGCCGATCGCCGATAAGGACAGCGAGAGCGGTCAGGATTCGGTTCGCGACTCGGGGTCGTCTGGTTCCGCTTCGATCCGGCCGGGCGACCAGGTAACGCCGAGCGAGCTGAGGTAGCGAAGGTGGTAGAGGAGGATGACGGCCGTGAGTCCGCTGAGCACCAGGAAGGTGATGAGGTTTCTCACTCCGTCAGCGTGGCCCGAGGTTTCGTTCACCCCCGGTGCGATCGCACGAAAGATATTGTCTGCTGCGAGGGGAGCGAATACCAGCAGGGACAGGACGGCAAGTCCGGCGATCAGGTACCCATAGGTGACGGGTAGCCGACCTAGCGGGGGTTGATCTAACCCGATTTCCATAACCATGGTCCGCCCTCGACGCCACAGCAGCAAGTAACCAATTGCTGCTGCCACCCCGAATAGGCCCGCTAGGACCGAAACGGAAATGAAATGATTCGTGTCATCCGTGGGCGCAACCAAGTCTGTCGTCGAGCCGCTGACGATGCCGCCATCACCAGAGGATGCTTGTGCGTTCTCAATGGATTGGCAGAACGCGCTCAGACCTGACGCGCCGTTCGATCCGGGGACTGCGGCAGGCGGTCGGAGGGCGCTACCAGGCGATGGGAGGGTGTTCGGGGGAGGCGTTGAAGGTGACGTTGAACCGGAAGGGGGCGGGCAAGGGAAGCCGCTGGTGCCGGTGTCGATGCTCTGAGGCGCAGGCCCCACCAACTCGCTCACGGAATGGGTTACGACACCTGCCATGCTGACTGCTGTTGCCAGGGTGACCAAGCTGAGGCCGAAGACGAAGTACGCGACCGCATGGGCCCGGCCAGCGCGGACCGCGGAGGCGATAACCACAACGATCACAGTCAGGACGGCCACGGCCAACAAGATCCCCAGGATCGGCGAGAAGAACGTTGAGGTGGTCACGAAGCTCATGCGACTGCCCCTTTCCAGCCGACGAACCGTCTCTCGGCTAAGCAGATTGTTACCACACGGACGACACCCGCTATCGCGCCGACCTCTTGACGGCTTGTTCGGCTCCAGGCTCACGGTGGTCCACAAGGAGCGAGTGTCCCATAACCTCGACCGCGCCACTAACGAGCCGATGTGGTGGACACCGGAGGCGGCCCCGCCGAAACGGTAAGTGACACGTGGGCGCCCGCCGGAGCGATCGTTCCTGCGGCCGGGGTTTCAGCAATCACGTCGCCCTGGGGCGCCACGGTGGTTGTCGAGTATTCGACCGCCACTACGAATCCCAAGGATTCCAGCGTCGTTCGGGCAGTCCCCACCGACTCGTCGACGAGGCGCGGGATACTGACCAGCGACGAGCTGGTCGGCGGAGTGACGGTGGTGGGGAGCGGTCCTACTGGCGATGGGCTGCTGGTGATCTGACCCGTCGCGGTGTCGAGATCCGCTTCGGGGCCTGGCATTGACGAGAACGACTCGAGCATCGGGGCGGTGGGGCCGGAGGCGATCAGTTCTTCAGGACCTCGAAGATCGCTCACCAACAAGACGGTGACCACCCAGTCGGTATGGCCGTTGGTGCACCCGTGGATGACCGCGCAGTTGTTGGGGCCGACCTGGAAGATGACGTAGATGGGAGTGTCGGAGTTGAAGACAGGGATATCGGGTGGGCTCCCGATCTTCATGGTTCCCGGCGGATACCCCTGCGACGCCGCCCAAGAAGCGTAGGCACCGAACGCGGTCTCCTTTAGCTGCACCCTCGAGACCCCCGAAATCCAGCTACCCGGGTGGGCGTAATTGTGAAGCATTTTCACAACCGTGGGACTGGCCGAGAAGTTGGAGGGTTTAGGCGGAACGGAGCTAATCGAGCCTGTCACCGTCACCGTCTGCGTGCCAGTACGACCGTGACCGAGCGCGACCAGCGCTCCGACCGCAGCGCTACCCGCAAGGACGCCCGCCAGAAGTATCTGGGCTGCCCGGCGTCGCCTGCGTAGCCGACGAGCGCGAACAGCTACGCGGCCTCGGGAATCCTGTGTCGGAACGTCGAGTGCATCGGCCCCTTGCTGGAGGAGTGTGCGTAAATCAGAGGTTTGCATCGCTCCGGCTCCTCCCGATTGCTTGGCCGAGTACGCCTAGCGACTGGTGCAAGGTGGCTTTGACCGTTCCGACCTTGCAGCCGAGAGCTTTTGCCACGTCCTCGAGCGATAGGTCAGCGAGATAGCGCAAGACGACCGCCCTTCTCTGCCGAGGGGTCAGAAGGTTCAAGAGGGTCAGGACCAGTATTCGGTTAGTGATTTCTTCGGCTTCGTCCCGCTCGCGTCGAGCAGCGCTGAGAAGCGGTATCCGATCCCTGAACGCTCGGCGGCGTTCGTAGCGGAGCGCAGCGACGTAGACCCAGGCTGCGGGGTGCTCCATCGTCTGAACGAGACCCCATCGCGCTAATGCTCGACTGAACCCCTCTTGGGATGCGTTCTCCGCCGTCCGGCGGTCACCGAACGCGAGCGCCAACGCCCGGGTCACTGACTGATACTCCTGGGCGAAGAAAGCCTCGAAATCCGACACGGCGCACCTACTCAGGATTAAGTCGCCACACCACCAGAAGGTTTAGTCCGTAATCCACCGTGGGTACCTTCCGCCCGCTGGGTTCGGCCGCGAGCCTGAGGTAGTCAGGGGTCCAGAAGGTCCGTTGGTGCGGTCATTTCTCCTGGACGAATCGGGAGTGTCTCCGCAGGCGAGGCGAGCACCTGACGCAGTATGCGGCGGGGCGTCCGAGCGCAGCGCCTCGCGCACCGTGTTCCTCGCCAAACCCAAATGGCGACAGATCGCCTTGATACCCATGCCTTCCGCCCGATGCAGTCGGCGGATCTCAGCCCAATCCCCCACAGCAATCACCAGTCCTGACCCCCGGCTTCGACCATGACGCCAGGCTCGAAGTCCAAACCATCTAGTTGGTGGACCCACCAGGGGGTCAGTCTTCGAATCCGATAGGGGGTCAGTTTTCACGTGCCGTCGACACTCGTCAGTGAAGGACCGTCGGGGGCGAGGACTCTTCCGTTCCACCGTCTCCATTTTGGACATCCTTTCCGGGGCCACGCCCCACTTAGTGGATGTCCGTCAAACCGGGTCAGGCCCAGTTCGGGCTCCGAAGGCCGCGGGCCGCGGTCGAGCCAGTCACGTCAAACAGCAGCGCGGTGGTGGGTAGCGGAGCGAGGATCACCCCAGTTGGAACACGGTCTCGCCTGTCGATAACGGACAAGTCCCCCTCCGACACGAGTTATCGCAACGTGGGGGACCCGTCAGCGACCGAGTTGTTCCAGGAGCTTCCGGAGCATCGGGAGGGCAGCTCGGTCCTTGCTGCGGCCTGCGGCTTCTTTCGAGCGGACGACGTCGGCGAGACTTGCAACCGCCAGCGTGGTTCCGTGGATCGTGACGTTGACAGCATCCCGACGTAGGTCTGTGTAGCCAGACGTTCCCGACGGAACGAAGGAGATGTCGAGGTCGCCAGCGCGCGTCACGAGATTCAAGACCCCTGCGGCGGCGAGGGTCTGTCCATCGTGGGCGAATGGCAAACCTTCGGGATGTTCGTCGACGCGGATTCGCGCCTCAAGGTCGGTGAGAGCGGCAGATAGCCGCTCAAGGTTCTCGATCTCCTGAGCGGGTGTGATGTCTAAGTCGCTTGTGACGTAGTCCGCTCCATGCAGCGCGGCTGCCATGCCCCCTATCAGCACGTAACGTACGCCGTGGGAATCCAGGACACGGATGATCTCGGTTGGATCGAAAGTCATCGCCGGGACGGCGCCCGCCTGCCCGCTTGGACGAACCGAGCAGAAGCGACAGCCTTATCCCAGCGCTCCTCTGGGCCAAGTGTCAGGTTGCGGGCTATCGCAGCCCAATCAGCTGAGTTGACGTCTGCGTTCACGAGTTCGAACCGAAGAGTTAGTCCCGCTGCCTCGACAATTTCACGAACCCGTTCAAGACTTGGCTCCGTCTTCCCCGCCTCGAGTCGGGCGATAACGGACTGGGTAGTGGCTAGGCGACGGGCCATCTCGGCCTGAGACAGGCCGCCACGACGGCGCGCCTCACGAATCAACTGACTAGCAAGCACGCACGACACCTCGGCTGTAAGTATAGCAGAAATGCGATTATAGCTGAAGTGCTATAATCTGATTTCGATGGCTGAATCGGTGAGAATGCCAGTCGAGCGAGGAGCAGACCGCGCATGGCCGCAGGCCCGGATTGAGGGCTGTGTCTCCTAGGTCCTAGAACTGTAAGTGAGCCGCAGGCCGTAGGTTTGGCGCAGAAACCCCGACCACAAATCTGCTCACCGGAACTTGCGCCCTTGATGCATCGATTAGGGACTTGGATGTCTCGGGTTCGCGTGGGGGAGTGACCACGTCCCGTAATCTTGGAATCATGACCGTTTCGGTCGAGGACCGCCAGAGATGGCAGCGCCAGGTGGCCGGGCTACGCCGCATTGAGAATAACGACGAGGGGACGCCCGAGTGGCGCGAGTCGGTAGAAGGCGCGGCCAACCAGTGGCGGGTTGATCACGGGATCCCTCCATTGAAGGAATGGTGGGAGGAGGAAACGGAGCCGGAGTTTTACGAACGTGCGCGAGCCCTCGGACTACTCCGCCGAGTTCGCTGACTACCTGAGGTCCCTTGGCGGGGAGGTCGCCCTGATCGGTGCGCTGGCGGCTCTCCGATATCGGAGCCGGCCCCGCGAAACTACCGATGTCGACTTTCTGATTCGCGAGATGGGGGACATACCCGGCCGGCTCGAGGCCGACGGCTATGAGGTTAAGGCCATGGCCGAGCCACGTGATTCGGAACCATACCTTGTTCTCGTAAGGGGGAAGGGAGTTCGGGTTGACATCATGGCGGCCCAGACGGAGTTCCAGCGATCGGCGCTCGACCGAGCTATCGACGGCACCATAACTGCAGAAGATGTGATCGTTTTCAAGCTGCTCGCGTGGCGTGCCCGTGACCGTGCCGACATCGCTTCCATTCTCATGGCTGGCCACGACCTCGATGAGGCGTACATCGAGCACTGGGCCAGCGAGTGGCAGGTCGGTGACCGATGGGCTCAAGCGAAACTGTGGTGAGAGTTGTAAGGAAGTAAGACGCGTCGACTAGGGGCCTGGTCGCCTAAGCGAGTTGTCGTACTTCGGTGAGTCGAATGCTGTTCCCCGGGGGGTAGCCCCGCGATGTGAGTTCCCCGTAGCACTTCCGGCAATCGTCGGTGACAAGAAAGACATTTCCGGCGAAGCCTTTGGCTATGAGGTCTCCAACTTGCTCCGCGGTGCCTAGATCCATGACCGGTGGGCCGAGTTGCGGACTGGAATGGGAAGACCACGCTGTTGCAGGTGCCCACGACCATCCGCCAACTCGCTGAAGCCCTGTCAAGTCATTTCAAAGGGCTCCAGAAAACGAGAAACCCTTTCAGATTCAGGTCTGAGGACTAAGGGTTACGTGACGTTCGAGTCCTCGGAATCACCGGACCCCGATGAACTCGAGAAGCTTTGGACGGAGAACGTCTGGGGCGAATGACGAAGGAGCAGCCCAGGTCGAAATTCGGTCCGCCAGCGACGGAGGAGCGGTCTTCGTGATCACAACTTGATCAAATACTGCCTGTTGGAGGGCGAGAAAGGGCAGCATGACGCCAGGAACGGAGACACAAGTCGTCATGAGTGCTCTTCAAGGCCGATTTCTTGGATTGAGTATTTCCAGCTGTCACCGACTTCGGGAGAGTCCGACTTCCCCAAGCGTAGTTGTGTAGCGACGCCTGTCGCGCGGCGGTTCCCAAGATCGCGGTCAGATGTCAATCGGGACGCGAGAGACCGGACCACCACGTTGTGGTCCGGTCCCCGTTTGTTTGATTCAACTTCGCCGTCGGTTACGGAATGCAAGCTGCGGTGTACACCTGCGACATCCTGCCGGTGACCAGATCTTTGGCCTGGACGGTTTCGCACTCCGGGTAGAAGCCGAGGTGGTAGGAAATCGTCCCATCGGGCGACGCCGTGTAGTACGGACCAGACGGCGACTGGCCGTCCAAGCCCGTCAAAAAGATCTCGACGCCACCGTTGGTTGTGTAGTGCGTCCCGGTCACGACTCCGCTGTTGTCGACGGAGAGAGTCGGAGCGCACGACAGCGTGAAGTACTGGTCCTTAGGAGTGTTGAGGCCGTTGGTGAAGTTAGTGCTCCAGTCGGCGGCGTCTGCCGTCATCTGATGCCCGCAGCTCGTTGCTGGGAGCTTCGAGGTGACGATCTGGAAGTAACCGACGCTGGTAGCGGTAGTCCAAGCGCTGTCGTACCAGGTACCGTTGGTCGTGTCCTGAACGCCCCACCACACCCAGCCACCGGGCGTGTATCCCGTGCCGCTCAGCTCGACCTGGCCAAAGCCGATCGGACTCGACTGCGCCGAGGGATTGGGGTTGACGGCGACGTTGGGGCAGATGTCGGTGAAGGTGACATCTCGCGCCGCGCCCGTCGTATAGCCCTGGCCGATGTCGGCGTGAGCGACCATCTGATGGCATCGGCTGCTCGGGGGCACGTTGGTGGTAGTGGCGACGAACGACCCGTTGCTGTCAGAGCTCGTCCAGCCGCCGTACCAGGTTCCGGTTACCGTGTCTTTGACACCAAACCAGATCGGGTTGTTGGGTGTGAAGTTGGAGCCGGAGATCCTGGCCTGCTCGTAGGGCACGCTGCCGGGGCTCTGATCGACGTTGATCGTAGGCCCGACGTACCTGTAAACGGGATAAGGCACGGCCGCATGAGCGGCACCGGCCTCCGCAGCGAACAGGGTTCCGAACCCTGCGAGGGTGACCAAGCCGCCGGCGAGAGCGCGATTGATCTTCTTGAAGTTCACTGGACTGATCCTTTCGTTTGGATTTCTTGGTTCCGACGATCGTCGGACTCGTCTTATGATCCGCTCGGGCGGGCTCAGCCGGAATCTCTCTGGTAGCGGAGATTGGCCACCCTCGAGGTGGGGATTTCCCCGCCATTTCGTCACCCGTCGACGTAGACACAGCGCACTCGACGGTGCTCGGCAAATATGCTCCTCTCGGAGGTGAGAGGGGATTGGGTGCGTACCTTGAGGTGTGGGTCGCCCATCGAGCCGAGCTCCTGCCGCTCGATGGCGATCGTCCGGTTGTAGTAGGGCGGGCCAACTCGAACGACGTGGTGCTCAGCTCCGACAGCACAGTGTCTCGGGTCCATGCAGCGATAGTTCGTTACGCGAGCGGCTGGTGCGTGCGTGACCTCGGGTCCGCTAACGGGACTTTTATCAACGGTCAGCGCATAGCCGGAGAACGGGCGGTGCAGCCCGGTGACGAGATCTTGGTTGGCTCGTCGCGTTTGGTTCTGCGGGGCGATTCGCCACTCAGCGGACGGGAGACGCTGGCCCCGGAGCGTCCACCGAACCTGACGGGACGTGAACGCGACGTTCTGATCGCGCTATGCCGTTCGCTGTTGAGCGGTGCTGAGTTTGCTCAGCCTGCCAGCGTTCGCGAGATTGCCCAAGAGCTCGTCGTCAGTGAGGCGGCGGTCAAATCGCACCTCCTCAACCTCTACGACAAATTCGGGATCGACACCTCCGCCGGGTCGCGACGGGTCCGGCTGGCCCAGGAGGCCCTCCGGATGCGCGCCGTTACCGCCCACGATGTTCAGACGAACCGGTGATTCTCGTACGTCATGGTCACCCACTGACCAGCCGGCGGACGGTGAACGAGTCGAAATCCACGGCGAGGTCTCCTGATGATTCGGAATCGACAAGCATCCCGACGCGGCCCGTCGGCAGGCCATTCGGGTCCTGGGCCTCCCCGACGAGCACGCCGTTCTCGTAGAGCCGCAGCGTGACGGTGGCGCCGGCTCGCCCGGCGCAATCGAGCCGGAGTCGATCGAGACGGGGCGTTGCGCCTGGCGGCGTCGCCAGAGATGGGATGTCCCCCTTGTTGAGCGTCGTGGCGTCGCCCGTCCCCTGCGTGTCGTACGTGTACTTGTACAACCCCCAGAAGCCGTCGGTGCCCGCAGCGCCGAAGTAGTACGGCTGTCCCAGACCTCGGCCGCGGCAGAGCAATCCGAACACCCCCTGCCCCCCCGATACCTGGCGCGCGCCCACCTCGACTGAGGCGTCGCCAATGTCAGTTAGCTGCGGCCGGACAGCGCCGCCGGAGAATTCGCTGTCGACATAAACCACCTGCTCGGGAACCCTCGCGTCAATCCGGTAGTGATGATCGGTCGTGTACTGGGTGACCTCGGCCGGACTGTTGAGCGTTCCCCACCCGCTGTTGCGGTCCGTGAAATTGTCCGAAAAGATGATCGACGCCGTGTGAGTTTGGGCTGTCCTGGAAGGACGGTCCGTTCGACCAACGACGACTAGCGCGACCACGAGCGCTCCAATCGCCACTGTTGTGACCGCGCCAATGACCTGCCACCTTGAGATGCGTCGTCCCGGCCGGGCGCGGTCGGCGATCAGCTCGCCGGCGGGTACAAGATCGGTGAGGGCGACGTCGACCGGCTGCCGTGATTCGCGACGTGCGGGTCGACGGTTGAGTACCGTTATCGCCCCTAGCTTTCGGCGCGTTTCTGGTGCTGCTTCGGCCGGGCTCGAGCCGGCCACTTCGGCGAGCATTGATCGCGCTACCACAACCGTGATACCGCTGGTGTCCAGCCAACTGGGGCCCCACGACGAGGACGCCGCACGGGCTATCGCTATACCGAATTCCTCGGCCGATGCATAGCGATCACGGGGATCCCGGACCAGTGCCCGATCGACCGCCCCGGCTAGCTGCCCGGGGACATCGGGGTTCGCGGCGCCGAGGGGCTCAGGATCCTCGTGGACGTGGCGGTAGAGCATGGTTACAGCGTCACCTTCGTCGGAGTAGGGCAGCCGACCGGAGAGGAGCTCGTAGACCACCGTGGCGGCTGCGTAGACGTCGGTGGCCGGCGTTAACTGCTTCGCTTGGGCCTGTTCCGGCGCGATGTACGCAGGGGTACCCATGACGTAGCCGGCCCGTGTCGCTACGGTGTTGGCACCGCCGATGACCTTGGCAATACCGAAGTCGGTGACCTTGACGGTACTCGTGCTAGAGAACATGAGGTTCTGGGGTTTGACGTCTCGGTGCAGGACGCCGCGCTGATGGGCGTGGTGCAGGCCCGCTGCGGTTGCGAGGCCAATGGCCACTGACGCCGGCTGGGTGAAGCCGTTCATCTGGGCCCGCTGCACGACGGTGCCCAGGCTCAGACGTTCCATGACGAGGACGCAGAGGCCTCTGAACTCGACGTAGTCGTAGATCGGGACGATGTGCGGGTGATCGAGCGAGGCGAGCAGGCGCGCCTCGGCCAGAAAGCGAGCCCGAATGGTGGGGTCGGCACCGAACGCCGGCGGCAACTGCTTGATTGCGACGTTCCGATCAAGATGGCGGTGCCGGCCGGCGAAGACTCTCCCCCAAGCCCCGCGCCCAAGCTCGCCACCCACGTCGTACGCGGGCAAGGCTTCGACCAGGAGTTCGTAGTCGGAGTTCACCTGTGCAAACCTGGTCAACTTCTTCCCGGTGTCAGCGCCCGGCTGTCCTTTGTGTTCGCCTGAGTGGGAAGCAGTTTGAGAATCCGACTGCGGAGATGCCGACGATGATGAGGCCGAGACCGACGAGGAGAGCTCGGTTGTCGGATCCGGTCGCCGCCAACGAGCGAGTCGTCGCTGCCGAAGAGCGTGTCGCCAACGTCTGCGCATCGATATGCGCGGGCGCGGTGGCAGTCGTCGGCGAAGGCGGCACGGAGCTGGCTGGCCCGCCGGTCGGCGTCTTGAGGGCGTTGGGACTGACCGGAGTAACTCCAGGGCCCTGCGCGCACGGGTTGGTGCTCGCCT
This sequence comes from Acidimicrobiales bacterium, assembly GCA_036378675.1. NCBI lineage: Bacteria > Bacillati > Actinomycetota > Acidimicrobiia > Acidimicrobiales > Acidimicrobiales bacterium. The sequence continues at coordinate 93,680 of DASUWA010000016.1, read as the reverse complement.
GATTGTCCTGTGAAGTCGGGTCAGGGGTGGGACTCGAGACCGTGGCAATGACAATGTACGGGGAGCACTTCTCGCCCCGGGTCACTGCGATATTGACCTGGGACGACGTTTGGGTGGCCAGCGCCGGGTGGGTACAAGTGGCCTGACTGCCGCTCGAACTGTCGCACGACCAGCCGTCTCCGGAGCCGGCGAAGAACGACTCGCTCGGTTGGAATTGAATCGACAACTTCACCGGAGCGGCTGCTGTCGAAGATCCCGAGTTATTGACAACGAAGGTGTACAAGTCGTCCTCGGGCTGGGACACGCTGATCGATAGGTCAGCGCTGGGCGGCTGAGTTGTGGTCGTCGTCAACAGTGGGGGCGCGGTGGGGGACTGGTCGGCGGGTGTAGGTGGCTGACTGGTGGTCGTGGACGGCGCCTGGGCGATCGATGGACTGCCGGTCGACGTGGCGTCGTCTAAAGCCTTTAGTGGTGGGGAGAAGCCCGATGCTGCACCTCCGAACAAAACGATGGCAACCAGCCCTGCGATCCGACCCACGTTCCACCCCATCCCGAACACGGAGCTCGGCACCTTTTGTGTCCCGAAGGTCGTAATGTACGGCTGAGAGTTCTGGGGGTCAACGGTTCGTGGCCCTTTGGCGCTGGCCTTCCACCCGGGTTTGGACCAGTTCCAACTGCGGCAGTAGGAATGGGGGAATCGCGTCATGGCGGACAGGGGCAGCCCCTAACCCGCGTGACGCCAAGCAGGCCCGGGAACTCCGGTGCCGGATGCCGACCGGGAGAACGCGCCGGCGACTGGAGGGGTGGGGGGCACAGCGATCAACTCGGCAGGCCCAGGTTCCCCCAGTGGCCGGGATGGTACGACGACCCCGGCGGAAACGCGTGATCTGCGCTGGTGGGATGGCTACCAGTGGACCGGCTATACCACCGCCTCCGGGAATGTCCATGCGATGCTCAGCAGTGTCGGTCTGCATCCCGCGAGCATCTGCTGCAGATGTCCGCAGCACCGAGATGCTGGCGTGACCGAGGCGCTCGGAGACGACTTTGAGCGAACTCCGGGCTGGAGCGCGAGTGTCGCCAAGTAGCAACTACCGGCCAGTGAGCTGGGCCAAAGTCAACGATGGCTTGACCTGGTACCCGAGACGATCAAAGTACCCAGCCTCAAGGGCGCGCTGCATCGCTGACACGCCGGTAACGCCGAACTCCGATGAAGTTGTCGGGGAGTCAGGCTTCGGTTGCGGGATGACCATCTGCTCGATCTGGTCGGCAACGGGGACGTCCTGGAAGGTCCGTCCTACGCAAGCTGCGGACACGTCGGGGATGATGCTCGCGGGATCGAGGCGGGCGTCGGTGTCCGGCGTAGCAACCATCGACGCACCGATGTTGTTCGCGTAACGGTCCCGTCCAGTAAGCCACCACCGTGACCGCCCATCGGCTGTACCCGGCCCTTCTGGAGGTGCGCCCAGGAATCGCCACTCGAGAAAACGCAACACTGAAGTGTGCTCATACAGTCGGTGGTCGACGAAACCCGGACGCGCATAAGGCGAGAGTAGAAGCATTGGAACCCGGAATCCGAGCTGTCCGAAGTTCTCGGCGTCAACCGTGCTGGCTCGGTCGTCATATACAGATGGGGGCGGAACGTGATCGAAGAAGCCGCCCCACTCGTCGTAGGTAACGAACATCGCCCCCCGCCGCCATTGTGGGGAAGCATGGAACGCCGAGAATATCGTGCCAACGAACGCTTGGGCGACGCGGTGATCACCGAGGGGGTGGTCGTCCGTCCGATAACCGCTCATAAATCCCGGGTCGACAAAGGACACCTGCGGCAGTGTGGCAGCGGCCGCATCGTCCAGAAAGGCTCCGAGGGGGCGAACGTTTGGTAGTTGGCGCGTCCCGAAGAATGCAGCGGTAGGAAGATCTTGGGCGTAGTTGCGCCAAGAGACTCCGGCGGTCGTAAGCCGGTCCATTATGCACGGCCAATGAAATCCGAGCTGTTGGATCGGCAGGGGTGGGTCTTTGAGGCCATCAGTCTGGGCCGACAACAAGTAGAGCCGGTTCGGATATGTCGAGCTCATGATCGCAGCGTGATAGTGGTCAAAGGTGGTGAAGGCGCGCACCAGCGCTGTGTACACGGGCAAGTCGGTCGCCTGGAAGTAACCGATGGCGAAAATGTCGTTACCGGTGTTATGGGCTAGGAATCCCTGGTCCCTCTGGACGCGTCCCTCATACCAGCCGTGCCCAGGATCTGGATGGCCACAACCACGGGCCGGGTCGTCGAGCGGCTGCTGTGGTCCGAGGTGATAAGTCCGGTACGTCTTGCCGTCGGGCGCGACATACGACTGAAGGTTGTTGCCGGCCACCGAGAACCCGGTGCCGTAACGACTACGACCTGCCTCCATATACGCTTCGTCTAGGGGAAGCCAGCCGAAGTAGTGGTCGAAAGACCTGTTCTCCATCATCAGAATGACGATGGTGTCGATCGGAGCCTCGGCCGGCGGCAGGGACAGCAACGGTTCGGGCTCAGAGCTGGCTGTGCGTTGCGTCCGCCTGGTATCGGCTAACACGGGTGACAGAGCACCGATCGAGGTCAACCCGCCAAGGGCGGCGGCACCTCGCAAGAACGAGCGGCGATTCATAGCTAACTAATACGACGGCGGCATGGGCAACGCCTATCCCGAACCATGAACAAGGGGTGTCGCAGCCGTGAACGCTGACGGGGCTCGGCTCTTGTGCCGACGTGGTGTCCCCGATGGCTTCTTATCGGGGGGTGACCCCGAGCGCCCCGAGCAGCGCTTCGTAATCAGCTCCCGCGTCCTCGCAGCCGGCTGCGACCACATCCGCCTTGTTAACCGCTGCGGCGGCCAGAACCCGCCGCAGCTTGGTGTCAGCGACGGCACCAGAGATGAAGTCACCGGCGAAGAGCTTCACGTAGCCGCGCAGTCGAGCCGGGCGGTACGCGTCGGGGCGCATGAACAGCGCGACGTCATGGACGTCGAGGGGACGCAGCACAACGCAAGGCACCGGAGGACACGGGTAGCCCGTGTCGTCATAAGGACTGTCCGGCCACCCGAAATACCCCTGCATCAGTCCTTCGGTGACAACTGCATCGTGAGTAGCAGTTCTAACCTCGTCGACGCTCACGTCGGTCAGGTTGGGGAAAACGAGCATCACCGATCGGTAGTGGTCAGCCGCCACTTGCTGGCTGAGCATAGAGACCGCCGCATGGACAGCCGATGCCGACGAAGTTGCGTCGACGACGCCCCGATGCCACTCGACGCGCATCAGGTCTTCCGACACTGAACGCTCTGCCAGCGGGCAGATCGGCTTGGACGGCTTGCGTGGGTGAGGGCCGCCGACCACATCCCGGACCCACGCGATCACCTGGCCGAGCAGCATGATCTCGTTCGGCTCCAAGGTCACCCGGTCTTCGACCTGAGTCACGGAGGCACGGTACTCCAGCTCACGGCCCCGCCCGCACAATCGCCGGGGGACGGCGCACGTTGGTCGTGGTGGGCCCGGGCGACGACCGAGCCCTAGCCTTTAACCACACCAACCAACGATGAATCCGAGTTACGAAGGTCAGTGCCGGCTATTCAGTTCGCGAAGAACCGTTCAAGAGATCCTTCTCACGGGCTGTTAGCTCTCGGTACCTCTGCTCGTCCTGTTCGCTAAACGGCACGAGGAGCCGTGAATGGACCATCGATTCGAGCTGCCGACGTACTGCCGCCAACTCACCCAAACGGGTTTCCGTCCTCACCGGCACGGACATCACCGCCTTCAGCCCAGGTTTGTTGTTGCGTTACATCTGTGAACGCGGAGAATACACCTTTTGGGACAAAAGTCCTAGTCGTGTGAAGGTGGGGCCGGATGCAGTCCCTCTTCTGTCCGGAGGGTCATTATTTCGGCCGCATTGGCACGAGGACTTTTACCGTGAGGTGTGCCGCGCCGAGCGGCGACGGAGTCCCGGTTTCCCAATTGCCCTGGGTACCGGGGCTCCACCGCGGTGGGGCTTATCTGTGCAGCCGCAGAAAATGGATGAATGAGAGTTCAACCAGATGCCGGCGAGGACTAGAGAAGGCCTCCCACGCATCTTGTGGTCGGCAACATGGACCCGGCCTCCCCAGGCGAAGGGGAGACCAGGTCCGGGGCGACCGGGCTGCGAAATCCGCCTCAGCCCCTTCCTCGGCGGGTACTTCTAGCATCGCCCCTCCCGTAATCGCGGATCGCAGCGTTTGCGTTAACGAGTCCCGGGCGCGAAAAACCCCTCCCAGCTGTGAGGGGAGGGAGGGGCTCTTCGAAGCGAGCAGACTGCAAGCTGTCATGGTTGTCGGCGGGTTTGCCGCCGGGCTTTAGCTCTTTTCAGATTTTTCCTCGCCTGGTGTCTGGGCACCGACCCCCGGCCCAGAACCTAGGCTCGGAGAACCATGGACGGCACGACTGATCTAACAGAACGGGTCAACACCCTCCGCCGGGCGGTGTTCGAGCTGACACTGATCGTCGAGACCCTCGCCGATATGGTGGCGGCGTCCGCTATCGGCGCTGCCAAGGATCTTTTGAGTTCGGACACCGCTGACGATGTGGCGACCCAGATGAGAGAGCACATCCTCGCTGTGAAGGACGCTCTCCACCAGGCAAACCGGCCCTAGTTCCCAGGACCTAGGTCGGCGGAGCGATGCGACCGGCCGCCAAGCGCATCACTCGTCCTAAACGGACATTGCATGCGAATTCCGAGAATCTCGACAAAATGCGCGCGTTATCGGCCGTAGCATGCCGACAGTTACCGATATCGGGTTCGGTGCGAGGTACCCGGTTCCCAGTTCGCCAAGGGGGGCCGGGTTCCTTCGCGTCCGGGCGCGGTTAGGGCATGTATCACGTTGTGTAACGGTTGGGTATCGATTGCCGTGCGTTTGACCTAGGCCTGGTCTAATAGCTGGGAGTTGGTCGTCTCGGATTGATGGAGTCGACCGAACCAGGGGGCTGCAGGAAGTTAGAACCCGGTCCAGGGGCGGGCCGGGTTCTTTCGCGTAACCGGGCTCGAGCGGGTCAGATCTCCGAGTCGGCCGAGCGGCCTAGCTTCGGATGAACGCCAGAAGGTCGGCGTTGACCTGGTCTTGAAGGGTGGCGGTCAAGCCGTGAGGAGCTCCCGGGTAGTAGATCTCCTTCGCTCCGGGAATCAGTCGGGCCGATTTACGCGCGGAGTCGTGGACCGGGACTATCTGGTCGTCTTCTCCGTGCATCACCAGCGCAGGTACGTCGAACTTCTTGAGGTCCTCTGTGAAGTCGGTCTCCGAGAATGCTTTGACGCACTCGTAGGCGTTGATGGCTCCGGCTTGCATGCTCCATAGCCAGAACTGATCCAGGATGCCTTGGGAAACGTTTGAGCCGCTGCGATTGGCGCCATAGAACTGGACCGCGAGCTCTTTGTAGAACTGGGACCGATCAGAAGCGACACCCGAGCGAATGTCATCGAAGACCTTCATGGGAAGTCCCTCAGGGTTGGCGTCGGTTTTCAACATGAGCGGCGGAACTGCTGAGAGAAGCACGGCCTTCGCTACGCGGCCTGTGCCGTGCCTGCCGATGTAACGCGCTACTTCCCCTCCTCCCGTCGAGTGGCCAATCAGGGTGGCGTCTCGTAGGTTCAGTGCCTCGATGACTGCGGCCAGATCGTCAGCGTAAGTGTCCATGTCATTGCCGGTCGAGGGTTGGCTCGATCGACCGTGGCCGCGACGGTCGTGGGCGACTACCCGGCAGCCGTTCTGAACCAAGAACAGCATCTGACCGTCCCACGCATCGGCGCTCAAAGGCCAGCCGTGCGAGAAGGTTACAACCGGTCCGGAGCCCCAGTCCTTGTAGTAGATCTCGGTGCCGTCCGGGGTCTTGATGAAACTCATTCGCCAACTCCTTTCGGGGCACCTCGATCGTGCCCGATGTCTGCATGTTGACGATCGCAGCGTTTGATCGCCCCAGTGGGACTCCCGGGGCAGTCCCCGGGTTGTCTGCGGTGAACGTCCGTCACCGTCTGGAAATTGTCGTCCCGGAATGGATGGCCGGGTCAGAGTCATCGTTAGGGTGTGGTCAATCGGCACCGTGACAGACGAACGTGAACTGAGATGGCGTCCTCCCAGTTGAATTCTCAGAGTTCCCATGCCAGACCGTTGCTCGTGCCGGGCGAGGGTCAACTTGCGCCGGTAACAGCAGCGTTTCTGCTCTTCGGTGGGTTTTGGGGCGGCTGGGCTGTGACAGCTGCCGACTTCGAGCGGTCCCTGAAACTCGGCAACGGTGCATTCGGAGCCCTTCTTTCACTCTCGCTTCTCGGCGGCGCCCTTGGCAATGCCGCTGGGGGACCGGCCGCCGAGCGCTGGGGCACGTCACCGGTCCTGGCAGGAGCCTTGGTTTCCTGGGGCTCACTGCTGATCGTCGGTGCTTTCTTGCATGGCACCGTCCAACTGGCTGCAGCCCTGGCAGCAGTCGTATGCGCAGGGGGCCTGGTGGATGTCGTCATGAATGTCGCCGCGTCGTCGACTCTCGCGGGCACACCCGGCTACTTGGTCCGGTTCCACGGCCGGTTCAACGCGGGCGCGGCGATTGGCGCCGTCGCAGCGGGCGCCCTGCTTGGCAGCGGGTTCGGCTGGCGCCCTCTGTGGGTGGGCAGTGGGCTTCTCGCTTCAACCCTTGCTCTTTGGTGCTGGCGTGCGACCCTTCCGGCATCTGACCGAGGTGAGGTCGTTCCGCTGACCGGGGCAATTGCTGTGTTGCGCCGCAACGGTCTGGTTCTACTGGCGATCGGCTTCGCTGTCGCCGCGATGGTGGAGGGAGGGGTTGAGCTGTGGGGAGTGCTGTTTCTGCGGACCCGCCTTCACTCTGGGCTTCTTGTTGGTGCCGGCGGAGCTGCTACCGCCTACCTTGTCGCTGCTTCCGCGAGGCTGACCTTGGGGGAAAGGGTGGGACGCCAGGGGCCGATGCGCGGGATCTCGGTCGGGGCTGGTACAGCTGCAGCAGGGGCGGCTCTGATGGCAGCTAGCGGCAGCCCTGGCATGGCAGCGGTCGGACTGATTGCAGCCGCTGGAGGCATATCAATGTGCTGGCCACTCTTTGTCGCTCGCGCCGCCAGCGGCACCGATCGCCCGGGTCCGCGCGTGGGGGCGATGTCGGCGATCGGGTATCTGGGATTGGTTGCCGGGCCGGCGGTTGTCGGCACTGTATCCGAGGGTCTCGGATTGCGTTTGGGCCTTGCCTTCCTCGCGGTTGCAGGAGGAGTTGTCGCGAGCATCCCCCGGTTTGCTGCGGGGAACGGCGGTCGGAGTCGAGCGGACCAGCAACCGAGTCACCGCAACGCGCTCTGATTGGCTAGGTGAGCTCGGCAAGCCGCGCGAGGGTCACTCTCGCTGATTCGGACCGGGCGTGGGTATGGCCGGTTCCAGCCCACAGGTTGACCCGATCCGGGTCCTGAGCAGCGGTCGCGGCGCGGCGAATCGGGCTGGTCAAGTGATGAATGGCTGGGTAACCCGAAGGCGCAAGTGTGTCGTAACGATCGGTAAAAAGGTTCGGCAGGGCTCGAGCCGGTCGCCCAGTGAAGGCCTTGGTAACAACCGTCTGCGGGCCTCCGGTTCCGAGCAGAGCAGCCTTCTGCAATGGGGAAGCGGAGCTTTCTTCGGTTCCGAGAAGCACGGTGCCCACAAGGACGCCTGCGGCTCCCGCAGCAAGGACCGCTGCGGCCCCGGCAGCCGTCGCGATGCCACCGGCAGCAAGGAACGGCAACGCAACCGTCGAGCGAACCTGGCGAACCAGGTCGACTAGCTGGATCGTAGGGGGTGGTTGCTGCGGCGTCAGCGTCCCCCAGTGGCCTCCCGCTTCGAAGCTCTGAACGGTAAGGATGTCGATCCCAGAATCGCCCGCCATTTGCGCCTCCTGCACTGAGGTCACGGTCTGGACGAGAGTGCTTCCTGCCCGATGGAGGGCATCGATCACTGCCCGACTAGGCATGCCGAATGTGAATCCGACCACCGGAACCGGTTTGCTGGTGAGCAGGTCGATCTTCGCCTGCCAGAAGTCGTCGTCCTCGACGGGCGTCGCCCCGGTCAAGTCGAGACCATACCGGTCGGCCTCGGGTTGAACGACCTCGGCGTAGCGACGGAACTCGACCCGATCGACCGGCACGACGTTAGGCACGAACAGGTTTACTCCGAATGGAACCGAACGAGACCGAAGAGTCGCGATCTGCTCGGCGAGTTCTTCGGCTGTCTTGTATCCAGCGGCCAAGAATCCGAGGCTTCCTGCAGAGAATGCCGCCTCCACGAGAGCGGGGCTGCTAGGACCGCCGGACATGGGAGCGGCCAGAACCGGGTTGCTCACTTTCAGGTATTCGAATGGAGTCGACGGGGTCACGTGGGCCGATGCTTCAAGGCCTCATCCAACTCCCGTCGCGAGCTGATAGCGAGCTTGGCGAAGATCTTACGGAGGTGCCACTCGACAGTTCGCGCTCCGATGAACATCTGTGCGCCGATCTCTGGGTTTGTCTTTCCTTGCCTTGCCAGTTCGGCGATCTGTTCCTCTTGCGGGGTCAGATTGTTGGATGTGACACCATTGCGCTTGCGAACCTTCTCGCCCGTGGCGAGCATCTCGCGGCGAGCTCGCTCTGCGAACCCTTGCGCACCGATCGAAGCAAACGTTTCAAAGGCCGGGCGAAGCTGATCGCGAGCGTCGATCCTCCGGTTGGCCCGCCGAAGCCATTCTCCATAGTTGAGCTGAGCACGGGCAAGGTGCGATCGCATGCGGGTTCTGCTGAGAAGTTCTAACGCTTCGCGGAATAGCGTCTCAGCCCGGCTGGCGTCGGAGACCAGGGCCGCACAACGTGCCGCTACACCCCGTGCCCAGTCGCTTCCAGTCGCTTCCGCCATCTTCGTTAAACCCCTTGCAGCCACGGTGGCATTGGCCCTTTGACCGCTCCGCGACGCCGCCTCTACCAGTTCAACCAGAGCCCAAGGCGAAACGACGAGTTCTTGAACTGCTCGAGCGCCTTCAGCGGCCGATGCTGCGAGCTGATAGTTGCCCAGGCCGTTGTGGAGGACAGCAGTGGCGTAGTCGACGTATGTCAGCGCACTTCCGTCGCCCCGAGCGGGCGCGTCGGCGGTTATCACATTCGACGATGCCTCCACCCCTTGGAGATCCCCTCGCCATGCGGACAAGAGCAACGGGACACGTGGAAGCGTGGTTGCTCGGATGCCCGGCTGTATGCGCTCTGCCTCCGCGAGCAGGGCTTCGGCCTGGGCCAATTCACCCGCCTGCACGTTCAGCTCGGCGAGATAGTCCAGCGCGAAGGGAAGCCAACTCAACGTGCCGTTCGTCCTGGCCAGTTCGATCTGTCCGCCCGCGACGTCCCACCACGCCTGATCGTCCCAGAGATCCATCGAGACGAGGTTGTAGGCGACAAAGTGCCAGTCAAGTTGCTTCGGATGATCCTTGAACGAATCGAGCGCCTCCCGAAGGGCTGGTGCACCGGCGGCGTAACCTTCCGAGAGTCGCAAGCCCAGACCTCGAAGTAGTGTTCGCGTGTGGTCGGTAGAACTTGGCTCGGTCGGTGCAGCCGCCATGCGTCGCGCGATTACCTCGATCACTTCCGTCCCACCGAACCGGCCGGCGTATATCGCGGCTACCAGAGCTTCCAAGTAGGTGCGCTCGGCCAGTCCCTGGTCCATCGTCTCCAGTTCCTGGGCTGCAGCCAACAGTAACGGGGGTGCATCGCTGCGCCTCTTGAGGGTAAACGCGATCTCTGCTCGTAAGCGTTGAACAAGCGCGTTGCGAAACTTGTCGTCAGGCCCTATGTCGGCCGCGACCAAGAGGGACTGGACTGCGTCGAAATCTCCAGCCGCGTACTTAGCTTCTCCGGCTGCCAAGGATCGGTACGCCCGCTGTGCAACGTCCGGGGTTAGGGAAGCGGCTCGTTCCCAAAAGGCGGCAGCGACAGATACTCCGCCGCGGCGCATCGCGCGATCAGCCGAACTGATCAGCTCTTCGGCGATGTCTTCATCGGGTCCTTCAGCGGCGAGCGATCGATGCCAGGCGCGCCGATCAGGATCGACGGCTGGATCCGTCGCCGATGCAAGTGCCCGGTGCGCGATCCTGCGAGCGCCGTCGTCGGCAGCTCCGTACACGGCCGAGCGCACCAGCGGATGGTGGAACCGGACGCTGGAACCGATTTCGAGCAGGCCCGAGTCAGTTGCGAGACTGACCATCTTGGAATTCAGAGCGAGCGCCTGAGCGGCCCGGAGAACCAAGCCCGAGTCGCCAAGCGGATCCGCGGCCGCCAGCAGAACGACAAGCTGCGCCTGGTCGGGAAGCTCCAGAAGGCGCCCCAAATACTGCTCCTGAATCCTCTGGGGAAGGTCGACGCTATGGGGGAGTGCGAATCCGCCTCGGAGCTCCGCTTCACTCAGCCCCCGACACAGCTCGATTAGGGCAAGAGGGTTTCCGTGTGTCTCCTCGATGATTCTTGTTTCGACCTTGTCGTCGAGCGTCACCGAGGTAACCGTCGTCAAGAGGGCGTGCGCAGCTTCAGCATCCAGACCTGGGATGAACAGCTCCGGCAGGCCGGCCAGGTGGTCTGGCCGTGGGAAAGGTGTCCCGGCAGCAAAAACGATCACTATCGGTTCTGCAACGAGTCGCCGGCCAACGAATCCGAGTACCTGAGCCGAAGCTTGGTCGAGCCAATGTGCATCGTCGACGACGCAGAGAAGGGGCTTCCCTTCAGAGGCGTCCGACAACAGGCTCAGCGCGCCGAGTGCTACCAAGAACCGGTCCGGGCTAGGTCCCCAGCTGAGGCCGAACGCGACACTGAGAGCCTCCCGTTGCGGCCCCGGGAGCAGCTCCAACCGTCCCAACATCGAACCGCACAGCTCGTGCAGACCGGCGAAGGGCAGCTCCATCTCCGATTCCACCCCGACGGCTCGCAGGATACGAAAGTCGGACGCATTCTCGACGAGCCGCGCGAGCAATGCAGTCTTTCCGATTCCTGGCTCGCCCCGAACCACTAGGGCGGCGCTTCGACCGTTCCGCACCTGGTCGAGGAGATGGTTCAGCGACGCCAGTTCTCCGCCCCTGCCAAAGATCGGAGTTATGCCGGTCACATGATCACCCGTTCCCCTGGGCAACTCTACGGCGCCCACGGATTTATCCCGAACCCGGGGAGGACCAGGGTGACCGACGGGTGCGACCCCCCCGCCCCGAGTGCGACCGTAACTACACGTTGATACCCGGAGGACGCCCATGACCGGCGGGAACGCGAGATACGACTACGACGTGATCGTCCTCGGCGGGGGCGCTCCGGGCGAGCATTGCGCGGGCGCGCTGGCGGACGGCGGTCTTCGCGTCGCTGTAGTCGAGCGTGACTTGGTCGGCGGTGAATGCTCGTATTGGGCATGCATCCCGTCGAAGACCCTGCTGCGCCCTGGAGAGGCAGTCCAGGCAGCCCTCGACCTGGATCAAAAGGCTTCGATTGACGTCAACGCGGCGTTGGACTGGCGCGACTTCATGGTCTCGAATTACTCAGACGCCGGCCAAGAGCGCTGGCTGGCTGACCGGGGCATCGACTTGCTACGCGGAACCGGACTGATCACGGGACTCGGCCAGATCGAGGTGGACGGGGTCCTGCATACGGCGCATCACCTGGTCGTGGCGACCGGATCCGATCCCGCGATCCCGCCTATCCCTGGTCTTCGCGACCTGGACGGCTTGTGGGGTACCCGGGATGCGACAGGCATGAAAGAGGTACCACGCAGGCTGCTCGTGCTTGGGGGTGGGTCGGCTGGAGTGGAACTCGCCCAGGCCGTTCGGCGGCTTGGAGGCGAGGTTGACTTGGTCGAATCCGCAGACCACCTGCTGCCCCGCGAGCCCGCACCGTTGGGCCAGGGACTCGGTGAAGTACTGCGACGGGACGGAATCGGAGTACTCACGGGCGTAAACACGATTGGGGCCCGCCGGGATGGCGACGACTACGTTCTCCAGCTTGGCGACGGCCGCGAGCTGATCGGTGATCGGCTCCTCGTCGCTACAGGAAGACGCCCACGATTGGACGGAATCGGGCTCGAGAACGTCGGCGTGAAGACCAGTCCGCAAGGAATCAAGGTGGACAGCCGCTTGCAAGCAGCCGATCGGGTGTGGGCCATCGGTGACGTCGTGGGAATCTTCCCGTTCACGCATGTCGGCGAGTACCAAGGCGAGGTCGTCGCCTCGAACATCCTGGGCGAGCCTCGAGACGCCAATTACGACGCTGTGCCACGTGTGACGTATACGGATCCGCAGGCCGCAGCGACAGGTGCCGTCGAGGCGCCCTTCAACGCCACCTCTCCCGTTTCTGAGGTGTCCAGGACCGCTACATATACGCACCGGTATGCGGAGTCCAACGGCTTTATGACCTTGCTCAGCGATGGTGTTCGCCTGACCGGTGCCTATGCGCTCGGACCTGAGGCCGGTGAATGGATGCAACAGGCCACCTTGGCGATCCGCGCCAAAGTGCCACTCGCGGTGCTCCGAGACACGATCCAACCCTTTCCCAGCTTCTCCGAGATCTACGCGACCACGCTCAAGACTCTCCGTCGCCACATAGCGGCCAACGAATCTTCAGCTCAGCCGCCCCAGGTCATGACGACCGCATGAGCTGGCAGCGGATGATGTGCCGTTGATAATCGGTAGCGAATCGTTTGAGACCCGGTTGCTTGGCGCTTTAGGTACGCATGGTCGAATGGACATCGATGGGTCGCTCAATGGAGAGCGTTCATCTGAAGCAGTTCCAGACTCAACAGCGGGAGAACCCGGTCCAGGGGTGGGGCCGGGTTCTACTCGTCGTACCCCATTCGGTTAGTCATTGGGCGGCCCGCTGGCGATGAGGTATTCCAGTCCGGTCAGCTGCAGCAGCCGTTTCACCTGCGGAGAGGGTGCCCGCACCACGAGGCTTTCCAACGGGAGGTAGCGGAGCGGGGATAGCAGGACGCGCAACCCGACGGAGTCAAGGAAAGTGACCAAGCTCATGTCGACAGTGATGAACGAGCACCCGGCGTCGTGGCACCGCTTGAGGCACTCCTCGAATTCTTCCGCGGAAACCAGGTCCACCTGACCCTCGAGCACGACGGTCGCTGCGGATTCGTGCATCTCGCACGACTTAACGATTCCTTCGGTGCTCGGAGGGGGATCTTGGTCGGCGCAGCCGGACGGCACCCGCCGATTCTTTCACGTGGGGGATTCGAGCATTGGAACGAACCGGGTCCGTCATGCAATCCTGATCTAAATGGGTGCTTTCCGCCTCGGCAACCTGACTACAACGCCGGCCTCCCAGCGCCCGGACCTACTCGCTGAGCCTACGCTTTCGGCTCTCGGAGAGCTCGGCTTGCTCGGGCAGGTCGGCGTCGTTGAGATCGACCCTGACCTGTCGGATACCGCCAACTCGCAGCAGGCTTATGCACTCCCGCCGAACACCCTGGCCAACTGTGTGATCGTCGCCGGAAAGCGCGAAGGGATAGAGCGCTTCGCTGCGTGCGTGGTTCTGTTCACTTCCCGGGCCGATATCAACAACGTTGTCCGGCGTCGGCTCGATGTGCGTAAGGCGTCCTTTCTGCCGATGGATAGGGCGGTGGAGATCTCGGGCATGGAGTACGGAGGCATCAACCCGATCGGGCTGCCTAAGCATTGGCCGGTTCTGGTTGACCGCAGCGTCGTCGAAACCGAGGTGGTGCTGACTGGATCGGGCCTCCGCCGCTCGAAGCTTCTCCTACCAGGTCGACTGCTCGCCGACCTCCCAAACGCCGAAGTGATCGAACGCCTTGGCATCCCGACCGGCGGTGGGTAGCTAGCGAGCATCTTTCTACGGCGCGCACCCGGTGGCAGAGTGTGCCATGAAGCCAGAGCTGGAGTTCATATTCGACCTCGTAAAACAGTTGAGAGTCGACCCGGGAAGCCGTGTTCAGCTTCAGAGGGACTATGACCCTCGTTACACCGGAGGGATGGTTGCCGAGGACGGGGCCTCACGCATGGGGGAGGGCCTTGCGCTACTCGTCGACTACCAAGACCGACTGGCTGCCCAAGACGTCTTCGGCGTGCTCCTCGTCCTGCAAGGGCTCGACGCAGCAGGAAAGGACAGCACGATCAAGCATGTGATGAGCGGCGTCAATCCTCAAGGTGTCGAGGTGCGCGGCTTCAAGGAGCCGTCGGCGGAGGAACTGAACCGGGACTTCTTGTGGCGTTATCAGGCGAAGCTTCCCGAACGCGGTCGGATCGGGATCTTCAATCGCTCGCATTACGAGGAAGTCCTCGTCGTTCGAGTTCACCCCGAGCTGCTGAAATCGGAGCGATTGCCGGACTCCGGCATCGACGAGACGATCTGGAAGCGCCGCTTTCGCCAGATCAACGACTGGGAACGTCATCTGGTCGATAACGGCATCCGGGTCATCAAGGTATTCCTCAATCTGTCCAAGGAGGAGCAGGCCGAGCGCTTCTTGAGACGGATAGACGATCCGTCTAAGAACTGGAAGTTCTCACCCAGCGACGTTCGCGAACGTCATTTTTGGGACGACTACCAGCGTGCCTTCGGGGAGATGCTGAACCACACAAGCACTGAGTGGGCTCCGTGGTACGTGGTGCCGGCCGACCATAAGTGGTTCACACGGCTTGCGACTGCGGCGGTGCTGATCAGCACCCTTGCGGACATCGACCCGCGCTACCCGGAGGTGGCGGACGAGGTTCGCCAAGACATGGCATCGGTCCGAGACGCCCTCGCCAAGGATATGAACGGTTGAGGGTTAACTCCAGTTGGTCGGCGAACGCCCCGCTTGACTGCCCACGCTCGCACCCCAGCGGCTGTTCAGCTCCGACTGACGATCAAGGCAAGAAAATCGGATCTCGTCCATGCAGATCGAAGCAAGCATGTCCAGGTTCGCCAGTTGGTCGTCCGTCCAGTCTCTCGGTACGAAGTCGATTACAGACAGCGTGCCCACGCCCCAGTTGTCCGGTGTGAGCAACGGGATGGCTGCGTACGCCCGAATTCCGAACTTGAGGGCGGCCGGGTGTTTGGCGAGAGCCGGGTCGGCAGCGAAATCTCCGACGATCACGGGGCGGGCCGTCGCGACGGCCAGAGGACAAAGCGAATACTCCAAAGGTGCCTCACGCTCCGAACGGATCGGATCGTCGAGTCCGTACGAGCTGACGAAGAACTCGCGATCGGCGTCCACGAGCGTGAGAAGCGACACCGGAGCCACAAGAAGGTGGGCCGCGAGCCGAGTCAGACGGTCGAAGCGATCGCTCGGGGGGCGATAGAGAGGCACCATCCGGCGGACTGCGGCCACCCTACGAGGGTCGGTGACAACGCGCTCGACGTAGGCGAGAGCATTTTCATGCTCGGGCCGGTCGTGCGCCCTCGCCATCCACCCGGATTGCACCGAACCCCGCATAACTCGCTCTCCTGCCCGGTTTGGCCTGAGCTGCCGGTGCCCAGACGGAACGACCCTTGATGCATTCGCCGTTAAATCTCTACCGGATCGACGGCCAATCCGCAACTAGATAGCGGCGATAATGTTGGGCAAAATAGAGTTCGTTTACGCGACGTCGAGCGGCGGAATGTCGGAAGCAGCAACCGCGACGAGTTGAGCGAGGCCATCAACCTCGCGCTGACCGCCCCGATCGTGAGGCCAGCGCCACTGTCCGTTGATATCGATCTCCAGCCATCCGAGAGACGTTCGAAGTTCGTTGATCTCTGCGACCATCGATTCCGCCGCTATTCGTGTAAGAGATCGATTGACCCGATTTCCCTCGAGAAGTTGATGTTCAAGGCACCGGACCTTGGCGACCGCCGCGACTTTCTGGCGCGGGCTCATGCGCTCGGGTACCACCCACGTGCCGACCGAAGGATGCAGGCAAACCGCCGGTG
This sequence comes from Acidimicrobiales bacterium, assembly GCA_036378675.1. NCBI lineage: Bacteria > Bacillati > Actinomycetota > Acidimicrobiia > Acidimicrobiales > Acidimicrobiales bacterium. The sequence goes on along the minus strand of DASUWA010000016.1, from coordinate 77,770 downwards.
GCATTTCTTGTCGAGGCTGATCTTGTCGAGGATGGCCGATGCTCATGAATATCTCTCCTTCCCAATGGAGATATTCGAAGCATCGACCCCCGAGCTAACAACCGCTCCAATAGACGCCCAAATCGATACCAACTGGTATAACGGGGCGTCGCCAGTTATTGAAACCCGAACGCGAAAAAGATCCGCCCGGCGGGCCGGAGAAGGGGCTGGGGTGTACCCGGCCCGCGGGCGGATCGCTGTTTGACCTGCATCATAATCGCGCTCAAAGTAATAATCAAGCCACTTTCTGTAGTAATTCTGACTGAGCGTGACTGATCTGGACCTCTAGGCGTCGGGACCGTTCGCCGTCTCGGCCCTTTCCGTGACCTCTTCTACCGGAACGTCGGGAACCATTCTTCGCAGGCGCCGTGCCACCGAACCGCGGAGAGTCTCGCCGAGCCTCGATCGATGCCTCGCGACAACGAACGCTGCAACGTCGCGTGTCTTTGTCTGTTCGGCGAGGGTACCAGCGGCAGATTCCCCGTGGACTTCGACGTAGGTGCCGTCGAGGCCTTCAGTCAGCTGGCGGTAGTAGGCGAGCAGCTCGGGATGCCGGCTGGGCGTTCCATCTGCCAGGTTGGCGTGCACCACCAGAAGATCCGATTGATTGTCGGCGGCAAGCTCCGAAGCATGAAGGATCACCGTCTCACCCCACGAGGATCCGGAAACGCCGGCTACGACGACGGGGCGCTGCACGAGCGGCGCCAGCCCTCGCCGAGACAGCAGATCGCCGGCCACCTCCTCGAGGTTTCCGGAGACCCACGCGCGTCCGAGCTCGCTCAGCGCTTCCAGGTTCGAGGCCTGAAAGTACTGGCCGAGTGCGCCGCCCACCTGCTCGGCTGAGAAGACTTTTCCCGAGGCGAGCCTCCGCCTGAGAGCGTCGGGCGGCAGATCGATGAGCACGACGTCGCCAGACCTGATGATGTCGTCCGGTACCGACTCGACAGAGCCGGCTCCGGTGATCCGTGCCACGTAATCCCTGGCCGAAAGCAGGTTGGCTACGTTGAGGCTCGTGAAGACGTCGATCCCAGCGTCCAGCAGGTTCGCGACATCCATCCAGCGCTTGCGGCTCCCGTCGGGCCAGCTGTGCGCGAGTTCGTCCACGACGGCCAGGTCCGGCCTCGCCGAGATGACAGCATCGGTGTCGAGTTCGGCGAACTCGTGATCCCGGTAGGTGGTCGTCATCGGCTGGATCATCTCGAGGTCGGCGCCTTGGTCCGTTGTCTCGCTCCGACCGTGTCGCTCGATCCATCCGACTACGACCCGCTGACCGGAATCCGAACGAAGCCGGGCGTCCCTCAGCATCGCGTAGGTCTTGCCGACGCCTGGGGCCGTTCCGAGATAGGTGGTCAGTCTTCCGGCCATGACGGGACGCACCTCCCTTCGCATTAATACTGCCTTCACGTAGGGTGATCGCGCGGGGTCCCCCGACCGGCCGTACGACCAAGAATCCAGCATGGGCCACGAATTCAGGATGGGAGAGTGAAGACATGGCGATCGCGTCCATCAACCCCGCGACCGGCGAGGTCATCAAGACCTTCGACGAGATCAGCGACGACGAGCTCGACCGCCGCCTTACCGCCGCTGCCAAGGCTTTCGAGGGTTACAGGCTGACCGACTTCTCCGATCGGGCGAGGTGGATGCGAGCGGCAGCCGACATCCTCGACTCGGAGCTCGAGGCGGTCGCGATCACGATGACGCAGGAGATGGGGAAGACCCTCGTGGCTGCGCGTCAGGAGGTCCAAAAGTGCGCCAGGACGTGCCGGTTTTATGCCGATCACGCACAGGGCTTCCTCGCAGACGAGCCCGCAGACTCGGAGGCCACCGGCGCGGTGCGGGCCTACGTGACCTACCAGCCTCTCGGTCCAGTGTTGGCGGTGATGCCCTGGAACTTCCCGCTTTGGCAAGCGATGCGCTTCGCTGTTCCGGCCCTCATGGCGGGGAACGTCGGGCTTTTGAAGCACGCCTCGAACGTTCCGCAGACCGCTCTGTTCATGCAGGATCTGTTCGAGAGGGCCGGGTTCCCGGACGGCGTCTTTCAGACCCTTCTGATCAGCGCAAGGCGCGTCGGCCCGCTCCTTGACGACCGGCGGGTGGTCGCGGCAACGCTCACCGGTTCGGGACCCGCCGGTTCTGCGGTCGCCTCGGCGGCCGGACGGAACGTCAAGAAGACCGTGTTGGAACTCGGCGGGAGCGACCCCTTCGTGGTAATGCCGTCCGCAGACATCCGGCGTGCGGCGGAAGTGGCGACCACGGCCCGGCTTCTCAACAACGGTCAGTCGTGCATCAATGCAAAGAGGTTCATCGTGCACGCTGCAGTGTTCGAGGAGTTCCGCGACCTTTTCGTCGAGCAGATGTCGTCGAAGGTTGTCGGAGACCCGATGGACGAGAAGACAGACGTCGGCCCGCTCGCGTCCGAGCAGCAGCTATCGGACATCTCCGAGCTGGTCGACGACGCCATTGGAAAGGGCGCATCGGTTCTCTGTGGCGGGAAAGCCCTCAAGGGGGCCGGCTACTACTACCCGCCGACGGTTCTCGGGGACATAACCCCGGAAATGCGCGTGCACCAGGAGGAGGTGTTCGGCCCCGTGGCCACCCTCTACCGGGTTGCGAGCATCGACGAGGCCATCGCACTTTCCAACGGGACCGACTTCGGTCTCGGCTCGAACCTGTGGACCGAAGACGAGGAAGAGCGCTCTCGTTTTGTGCGCGACATCGACTCCGGCATGGTGTTCGTCAACGGGAACACCACGTCCTTTCCGGAGCTTCCTTTTGGCGGCGTTCGAACCTCAGGCTACGGACGTGAGCTGTCGGCTCACGGGATCAAGGAGTTCTGCAACGCCAAGACGGTGTGGGTGGGCCGAGGGTCGTCTTTCTCCAGCGAGTGAATTTGGGGAACCCGGGGATAAGCGAGTTTCGCCGGCGGGCGACCGGCGGGGTTCGCCCCGAGCGGATGATCTTTCGTCGTTAGCCCCCCGGGCGGCGTAGCCTTCCGGCGTGTCGAAGATCAGGCACCGATCGAGCCCTGCCCGCTCCGGACCACCCCAGGACCGCCGACCCGCCCCTGCGCCCCCGCCTCCGCCCAGGTGGAGACCGTGGCTCATCCTCATCGGGTTGTTCATCACCCTGGTGCTCATCAGCAACACGATGGCATCGAGATCTTCTTCCGTGCAGAAGCTGACCTACACGGACTTCGTCACCCACGTGACCTCGAACCAGGTCAAGACCGCCACCATCAACGCGTCCGGCGGAGTGACGGGAACCCTCACGAACGGCCAGAAGTACAAGTCGGAGATTCCTGTGGTTCCGCCACAGAACGATCTATCCCAGTTGCTGGCCGCTCACAACGTCAACGTCAGCGCTACGACAGCATCGAACGGTGTGTCGGCGGCGACGATAATCCTCGACCTGCTTCCCTTTGTCCTCTTCATCGCCTTCTTCGTGTGGATAGGGCGACGAACTAGGAGCGCGCTCGGCGGCTCCGGGGGTATCGGCGGGATCATGGGTGTCGGGCAGTCTCGGGCCAAGGTCTACGACGAAGAGAAGCCGACCACCACCTTCGCCGACGTCGCCGGCTACGGGAGCGCCAAGAACGAAGTGCGTGAGGTGGTGGACTTCCTTCAGAACCCGGGGAGATACGAGCAGGCGGGAGCCGTCGGTCCCAAGGGCGTCTTGATGGTGGGCCCGCCCGGTACCGGTAAGACGTTGATCGCACGCGCCGTCGCGGGCGAAGCGGGAGTCCCATTCCTCGCGCTAACCGGATCGAGCTTCGTCGAGTTGTTCGTCGGAGTTGGGGCGTCGCGCGTTCGTGACCTGTTCGCAGACGCTCGCAAACGAGCTCCCTCGATCATCTTCATCGACGAGATAGACGCGATAGGAGGAAAGCGCGGCGGTGGCGTTTTCGCGTCCAACGACGAGAGGGAGCAGACGCTAAACCAGTTGCTCGCCGAGATGGACGGCTTCGATCCCGCAACCGGAGTAGTGGTGATAGCGGCTACGAACCGGCCGGAGACGCTGGACCCCGCCTTGCTTAGGCCGGGGCGATTCGACCGGACAGTCGAGATACCTTTGCCGAACCTTGCCGAGAGGCGAGCCATCCTCGACGTCCACATCAAAGGCAAGCACGTCGGCCCGGACGTCGATCTCGACGTGGTGGCCAGAGGGACGCCCGGCTTCTCGGGTGCCGATCTGGCGAACCTGATCAACGAGGCGGCGATCAACGCCGTACGCGACACCCGGACCGTTCTCAGCGCGGCGGACTTCGACGCCGCGAGGGACCGGGTGCTCCTCGGCCGGAGGGACAGCTCCAACGCGCTGCTTCCCGAGGAGAAGTATTCGGTGGCCGTCCACGAAACAGGCCACGCGATCGTCGCCGCGCTGTCGCCGCACGCGGATCCGGTCGCCAAGGTGACCATCCTTCCGGCTGGTCAGGCGCTCGGGGTGACGGAGCAACTCCCTGAATCCGAGCGCCATCTCTATCCCGAGAGCTACCTGACCGATTCGCTGGCCGTGAGACTCGGCGGAAGATCCGCCGAACTGATTGTGATCGGCGAGGCCTCGACAGGAGCGTCGAACGACCTGGCCGGCGCCACGCAGCTGGCTTTGCGAATGGTCAGGGAGTGGGGCCTGTCCGACCGGGTGGGGCCCATCGGATACTCGTCGGACGGTCCCGGTTATCTCGGTGAGAGCGGCCTTACCGCCCGCCCGTACGCCGAGTCGACCCAACGTGCCATCGACGAAGAAGTCGCCCGACTGCTCAGGGATGCGCAGGACCGGGCGACGACGCTGCTGTCGGCGCACCGCGAGGAACTCGACAAAGTGGTGCAGCTCCTTCTCGAGAAGGAGACCATCGACGGCAGCCAGTTGCTGGAGATCCTGGGTGGATCTGGTGACCGTGCCCCGGCAGAGAAGATCCCTACGGCCACCTGAGTAGGTCCGACCCGGGACAGCCGGGGATTTCGCGCTTCCGAATACGGTGGAGCCATGCCTGATTCAGGCGCTGAGATCGCCTTTCGTTTCGCGTCGGTTGACGACGTCGATGCTGTGGTCCGCCTGGTGGAGTCTGCCTACAGAGGCGACTCGAGCAGGGCGGGATGGACGACCGAGGCGGATCTGCTCGACGGGCAGCGCACTGATGCAGAACAGGTGGGGGACATGGTCCGGAGAACCGGATCCGTCATAGTCCTTGCCGAACGGCACGCGGCACTGTGCGGCTGCTGCCACCTCGAGCACGTCCGCTCCGACCGGGCGCGATTCGGCATGTTCGCAGTCAGGCCGGAACTGCAAGGGGCAGGGGTGGGGCGCTTGCTGCTTTCTGAGGCCTGCCGGTTGGCCGCGTCGTGGGGAGCGGAAAGGCTCGAGATGGCGGTAATCAAGCAGCGGACCGACCTGATCGCCTGGTACCGAAGGCTCGGGTTCAACCCGACGGGCCGGACGGAGCCTTTCCCGTACGGGGACGATCGGTTCGGCCGTCCGCGCCAGCTGGGCCTCGAATTCCTCGTGCTAGAAGGGGAATGCGTGGGAATGGCTCAGCGGGCAAGCCCAGAGCTCTAGCGGCCTAATCGATCCACCGGAGCCGGTGGCCGGCGTCGGGCGGCGAGTCGTCCTCTCCGAACTCGCGAGGTGGTCTCACGGATTTCCGTCGGTCGCGCAACCTCAGTTCGACCATCCGCTCCAGCATGGAATCGGACAGGCTGCCGACCTCTAAGAAGTAGTTGAGCCTGCGCAGCTCGTCGTCCTCCTCGCGTGTGAGGCCCTTCGAGTCGGTGAGCGTCGCGTCTTCGGCGACCGGACGGGACTTGGCTCTCAACACACCCGGTTGATCGGCAGCCGGGGGGACATCTGGGAGGATACGGCCTCGGGAAAGCGGACAGATCGGAAAAATCGTCCGGAATTCGGAGCGCGCCACCCGTCTGGTCAGCCGCTGGCTGTCAGCGCTCGAGCGTCGGCGCTTTGCCGGGTGGCATATTCGTGATCTCGCCAGCGAGCAGCCAACACGGCGATGTCGTCACCCGTGGTCTCGGCCTGGTCCCGGTTTCGGACAACCTCGTCGATCAATTCGGCGGTAGACGACCAGTCCCGACCTCCGATCCGCTCGACGAGCATCTCCAGACTCGTGTCGATAGGCACGTCGCGTCTCTCGACCAGCCCGTCCGTGTACAGCAGGACTGTGTCGCCAAGGTCCAGCCGGTGCCGGTTGATCGGCACGGACTTGACATATCCGGCCCCGAGGGGCGGGGACTGCTCCATGTCGAGAAACTCCGACTGCCCGTCGTCGTGGATCACCAGCGGCGGGAGGTGCCCCGCCGACGCCCAGAGGAGATTCCCGGTGGAATCAAGGCGCGCGCATAGGGCGGTGGCGAAGTACCCCATCTCGGCTGTCAACGTGTGCACGACGGAGATCAGGTCGTCCGGGGCGCTGCGAACGAGCCGCAGCGCCGCCATGGCGGTCCGAAGCTCGCCCATCTGGGCAGCTGCTTCCACCCCGTGCCCGGCCACGTCGCCGACTGCAAGGGCTACCGTCCCGTCGGTCATTGCCTTCGAGTCGTACCAGTCGCCGCCGATTCGCAGGTCGGCAGTGCCTGCTACGTAGCGAGCAGCCAGGTCGAACCAGCTGCCGACGGCGAGGGCGGTCGGAAGCAAAGATTTCTGAAGCGCCTGCGAGATCTGGGTTGCCCGCTCGTGCGCTGCTGCTTCCGTAATCGCCGACGCGAGCCCGGCTGCTACCCGCCCGAGGTCTCGTACCTGCCGGGCTTCGACCCGCTCCGCAGGCCCGTCGATGGCGATGCTCAGGGCGCCCAAGACATTGTCCCCACTGCTCAGGGGCAGTACGACCCACGTCTTTTCGCCCACCGGCACCACTTGGGTTGTGCCGGACTGGACGGCCAGGTCAACGACTTCGTCAGCGAGCGACGGCCGATCGCCCATGTCGACAACAAGGTGATTCGCGTCACCTTCCCGGAGGTGTATGCGGCAACCCAGGGCGACGGTCTCGAGGATCCATTCAGCAACCGATCTGGCCAGCTCACCGCGATCACCCATCGACTCGAGCGGGGAGAGGATTCTGACCAGCTGGGGTAATGCCGCGAGGCTCGGGTTGGTGGTTGGCATATTCTAAGTCAGGCCTGCGCCTGGTGAAATCCTACGGAATCTCACCAATTAGCCGCTCAGGACCGGTAGCACGGTAGCCGGGCAGGTCGGTCTGGGCAGAGCACTTGCGGCTGAGCCGTTGTTCGACAGGGCCGCCATGACGTCTTGAAGAGCGACGGGATCGTAGATGACTCCGACGTGGTCGGTGAGATCGGTCGGACACTGGGCTTGTAACGTCACGTTCTCCACGTTCTCGGTCGCCGGAAGAAACGCCGACTGGTAGGGCGTAACGACCTCGTCGTGGGACGTCTCTATGACGTAGTAATTGACGCCGGATGCGTCCGAATAGCCGTTCAGGGCATTGAGAAACGCCGACCCCGCTTCCTGTTCAGAGCACGCTGGGCAACCCAACGAGGTCGGGAAGCTGTACACGCCGGGCCCGAAAAGCCCGGTGAAGATCGGTACGAGTCCTTCCGCTGCGCTGCCGTGGTTCGAAGGGGCAAGGCCGACGAGGGTGTGGACCTGGGCAGCGTCCCCGAGTCCTGGATAACGCTGGTCCGACGTGCTGTCGATCAGGTACCTGGGCATCATCCCTCCCTGAGAGTGCCCGACGACGTCGACCTTGAGCGGATGGGATCCGGCTGGGTACCCGGCGGCGTTTCCGGACTGCTCGAACGTGTCGGGAATCACCTTGTCGGATATGAACCCCTTGAGCTCACCGGCAGAGTTCTCGATGTAGTCGAGTCCGTACGAGTGGTCGCCATAGGTAGTCGTCATCGAGTTGGCCCCGTAGTTCAGCCCGAAGACGCAGTAGCCGGCGTCGGAGAGCAGGGGAGCGAGCGTTTGCCAGGTCAGGTTCTCGTTGGCGAACGTGCCGTGCACCAGAACCACGGGATACGGGTGGGCAACGGCCGGCGTGCACGGTGCGTTGACGATCCCCGGGGGCATGCCGTTGTCGTTCTGGCCGATCTCGGTGGCGAAGCCTTTCAACGCCCCGGTCCCCGGCGGAGGAACCGGAACCTGAGGTGGCGGAGGGGCGGACGGCGAAGCAGCCCCGCTGGAAGCGAGCGCTGGTCCTGCGAAGAGCCCGAGCAGCCCGGCAGCGGCGACCAGGAAAAGACCTGGTCGAATCCGGGGCTTGCGCCGTTTGGTCGTATTCGGATGCTCCCTCCGATCCACGATGTGAACAATTTCTGTTGCTCGGCGAAAAGTCCTTCCAGCATGTACCGTTGGCAACCAAATGCGGGGGCGCGGGGCGATAGGCGGTTTCTTGGGCGTGCTGCTCACTGCCCTCACCGCGTGCGGTGCAGCTGTCGCACCGCACGGCTTGGCGCGCGCCGGCGTTGGCGTCGCCGCGGTCCCGGATGTTCGAACGAGCACGATTGCCCAGCCGAGTCCGGTCGCACCACCCGGGTCTTCCGTGCCGAACCAACCCGATGGCACGGCCACGCGACCGGGCGCCGACCGAATTCCGGAGACGGAGACCGCGGGCATCCCGCAACCGGCTTGGGTTGCTGTGCCCGTGCTGACCGTATGGGAGCGCCCCGACTTCGTAAGACCGGTCGACTCGCCCTTGCTTCAAGCCGCACCGGCGGTCGGTAAGTGGATCGCGTCGATGAGCTACAGCCAGAAGCTCGATCTGGGGCCGCGGATGGCGACCCAGGCGCTGCTCGACGACCCCCTAACCGTTCTCGATGTCGAAGGGGATTGGGCACACGTTCTTGTAAATGACCAAACCGGAAGCGTGTACACCCACGGGATCGAGGGGTGGGTTCCCACCGCCCAGATCACATTCTCTCGGCCATCGACATCCGGCCTGACGGCCACGATCAAGGTTCCTTTCGCGCGGGCAGGGAACCTGAGCCTTTCCTATGGCACCCGGCTCCCGGTGGTCGGCTCGTCGGCGACCTCGTTCGAGGTTTCGACCCCGGAGGGATTGCTCGAGGTATCAAAGTCCGATGTTTCGACCGGGCCGGTGACGTCCGGCGGCGTACCCGTCCTGAGACAGGCCGAGCAGTTTCTGGGATTGCCATATCTCTGGGCCGGCACATCGGCTTACGGCTACGACTGCTCCGGCCTGACCTACGCGGTCTACCGCCTGTTCGGGGTGACGCTGGCGCGCGACGCAGCCGACCAGGCGCAGCAAGGGACGCCCGTTGCGAAGAACGCCCTTCGACCAGGGGATCTCGTTTTCTTCGCCGCCGGTGGGTTGGTTCACCATGTCGCGGTCTATGCGGGCTCCGGCATGATGCTCGATGCGCCCCAGACCGGCGGGCGGGTGGAGTTGGTGCCGCTGTGGAACTCCTACCTCTCGGCTCAGTACGCCGGCGCCCGGAGGTATATCAGCAGCTGACCGTCCGGGTAGCCGGGCGAGGTCATTGGAGCGCGAACCGGATCCGTACACCGGGCCGGCACTGCGCCAGCCGGTCGACTCCGTCGTCGGTCACGATGGCGGCGACCGGATAACCGCCGGTTGTCGGATGGTTGCGCAGAAGCACGATCGGCGAGCCGTTGGGTGGTAGCTGAACCGCCCCAGCCAGCATTCCTTGCGATGGCAGCTCGTCGCGAACGTCGACGGAGACCAGCGGTCCGCTGAGGCGAACTCCGGTCCGGTCGCTCGTGGCGGCCACGTCGAACACCGAGTTCCCGAGCGCCTCGAGTCCCGCCTCTCCGACCCGCTTGTCGCCCGGGCCCCTGCGGGCCGGGATGGTGATGACCTCGCCCGGACGCGGCACCGGTGTCGGTTCGCGATCGCCCGACGGCCCGACGGGCCGTGCGCCGTGATCGTCGCCCAACGCCAATTGGTCCCCGTCCTGAAGCGGAGGCGGGCCCAGCCAGGACAACGTGTCGGTCGATGCGCTGCCGAGGACCGGATCCATCGCTATCCCGCCTGAAAACGCAACGTAGATCCGCGCCCCGGCGTCGTAACGCCCGATCCGTAGTTCGCTGCCCGAGCGCAGCTGTAGCGCGGTGTCGAGTCGGGCCGGCATTCCATCCACGGTTACGACGGCCCTGGCTCCGGTCACTGCCACCGCACGATCGCATCCCATGCGGAGGTTCGGACCGGAGAGCGTCGCTTCCAGAAGCGGGGCCGAGGGATCGTTGCCCACTAACCGGTTGGCAAGCCGGGCCGAGCGTCGGTCGGCAACCCCGGCGCGAGGGACCCCGACGTGTGCCCACCCGATCCGGCCGTCGTCCTGGATCGTGGCAAGTGGACCTGCCTCGAGAACGCGCACGTAGCGATCCCGTTCAGAGGGCTGGGCGGGCGAACGCCAGCCGGGCGGCGGTCCTACCTCGTCGACCGGCTGGAACCTCACAAGATCACCGGGTGAGAGAAGTGCCGGCTCGGGACAGCTGGGATCGAACATGCTCACGTCAGTTCGCCCGATGATGCGCCACCCGCCGGGCGTTGACTGCGGGTATACCGCCGTGAATTCCGACGCCAGAGCGACCGACCCGGCCGGGACCGACGTCCGCGGGGTCGCCAGGCGCGGCACCCGAAGCGCCGGGTCACCGCCCGCCAGATAAGCGAAGCCGGGGGAGAATCCCAGGAATGCGACCTTGTACTCGACTTCTGAGTGCCTTCGCGCAACGTCCTCGGATGTGAGATGGCCGATGGCGCTTACGTCGCCTGTGTCGAACCCTCCGTACGCCACGGGAATCTCGAAGCGGTTCGGTTTCAGCGTCTCGTTCGCGGCTGCTGGAGTAGAAGTGATCGGCGCCACCGCCGCACTCACGTCCGAGGCTCCTCGCATAATTACAAGGACCGTCTCTGCGCCTGCGACTATCTCCTCGGTTCCGGGCGGGGGATTGGCCCGCAGGAGGCGCCAAAGACGGTGAACTGCATCCAGGTGTCCGACGTACACGAGGAGAGCGCGATCGCCGACAGCCTCGATTTCCATATGCGTTCTTGATCAGCTCGCCGTGAAGGACCTGACCGCGACTCCGGCCTGTTCGAGTGCCATGCGGATCGTGCGTGCAAGCGTCGGCGCGCCCGGAGTGTCGCCATGCACGCAAATGGAGTCGCTCTTCATCGGGAGGACCGTACCGTCGCAAGCGGTCACCGCGCCTTCCGTTGCGATCCTCACCGCTCGCTCGGCGACCAGATCTGGGTCAGTCAACACCGATCCGGGTTCCGAACGGCTGAGCAATGTTCCGTCAGGCCGGTATGCGCGGTCAGCGAACGATTCCAGGAAGAAGGGCAGGCCCTCCGACTCCGCCTTCTGCGCCAACGTGGACCCTCCCGGGCACAAGAGCGCGAGGCTCCCTCTTCCGGCGAGACGAACCGCGTCGACGACTGACTCGGCGGTGGAGGGATCAACGGCGGCGCGGTTGTACAACCCGCCGTGAGGCTTCACGAACGTCAACGCGCTCCCGGCCGCCGCCGCGATAGAACTCATCGCGCCAATCTGGTACGCCAGGATCGCCAGCAGCTGGTCGGGAGGGACGTCCATGTCGCGGCGGCCGAAACCCTCCCGGTCGAAGTACGACGGATGTGCCCCAAGCGCAACCCCCCTCGACGCAGCCGATCGGGCGGTGTTCAACATCTCGAGCGGAGTGCCTGCGTGAAAGCCGCAGGCGATGGAGGCGCTGCTGACAACGTCCAGCACGGCCTCGTCCGTCGGGTAGCCCTCCCCGAGATCCGCGTTCAGATCGATCGACCTGCCCACGACCGCAGTATTACAGCTGCGGCGCGGGTAAGACTTCAGCGGTGGTCCCGAGCTCGACCTACCGGGTACAGCTGAACAAGGGCTTCACCTTTGAGGACGCTGCTCGGATCGCGGAGTACCTGTCCTCACTGGGAGTTTCGCACCTGTACTGCTCTCCCTATTTCCAGGCGGTTCCGGGAAGCACCCACGGGTATGACGTGGCGGACCCTCACCGGTTCAACGAGGAGCTCGGAGGAGCGGCGGCCCACGCCTCTTTGGTCGGGGCTTTGAGGCAAGCCGGCCTGGGACAGGTGCTCGACATCGTCCCTAACCACATGGCCGCAGACGCAAAGTCGAACCGATGGTGGTGGGACGTTCTCGAGAACGGCCCGTCGAGCCCCTACGCCCGCTACTTCGACATCGACTGGGAAGCCGCCGACGAGCGCTCGTCCTACACAGTTCTCGTGCCGATACTGGGCGACCAGTACGGTCGGGCGCTGGAGAAAGGCGAGCTCACGATCGTCCGCACCGGTGGAACGTTCGTCGTGCGCTACTTCGAACACGAGCTGCCGGTCTCACCCAAGACGGTCGACGAGGTCCTCGGTCGAGCGGCTCGGTTATCGGGGTCCGCCAAGTTGGCGGACATCTCGGAGGGCGTGAGGTCGCTGCCCCCCGCCCGGGTTACCGACCGCGCAGGTGTCCAAGAGCGTCACGATCGGAAGATCGAACTCGCCCGGCAACTGTCTGAGCTTTGCGAGCGCGACACCGGAGTGGCGCGAGCGGTGGAGGATGAGGTCCGGGAGGTGAACTCCGACCCCGACCGCCTTGACGAGCTGCTGCGCCGGCAGAACTACCGGGTCGCTTACTGGCGGATCGCGAGCGAAGAGATCGACTACCGGCGGTTCTTCAATATCGAATCTCTGATAGGCGTCCGGGTCGACGATCCGGACGTGTTCGCCGACACGCACAGGCTGATCATCCAACTCGTCGAAGACGGAACGCTGGATGGGTTGAGAGTGGACCACGTGGACGGATTGCGAGATCCCGAGGGCTACACCGTTCGACTCAGGGAAAGGACCGGCGGCGTCTACACCGTCGTTGAAAAGATCCTCCAAACCGACGAGGAGGTGCCCCGTGCCTGGCCCGTGGCGGGCACTTCCGGATACGACTTCCTCATCCGGATCAACAACCTGTTCGTCGCGACCGAGAACGAGGCGGCCATGACAACCGCCTACCACGACTTCGCCGGCGAGATCGAGCCGTGGCCAGAGGTCGTGCACGCCGCGAAGATGCATGTCATGCGGGAGGATCTCGCCGCAGAAGTAGAGCGCCAGACAACGCTCCTTGCGCAAATCTGCGAGCGGCACCGCCGCGACCGCGACCACACCCGCCGGGAGCTGCGCGACGCCGTGCGGGAAATGGTGTCCCACTACAGCGTCTACCGGACTTACGTACGACCGGGACACCCGGTGCGTCATGAGGATCGACGTCAGGTCGGGCGCGCGTTGGACGAAACGAGAGAACGCCGGCCCGACCTCGACGGTGAGCTGCTGGTCTTCCTCAGTGAACTGGCTCTCGGGCTGCACGACGGAGACGCGGAACACGAGTTCTGCGAGCGTCTGCAGCAGCTCACGACTCCGGTGATGGCCAAGGGGGTCGAGGACACCGCCTTCTACCGGTACAACCGGCTGGTGTCGTTGAACGAGGTGGGAGGCGACCCGGGTGCGTTCGGGCGGCCTGTCGCGGAGTTCCACGAGACCACTGCCCGATTGGCGAGAGCTTGGCCAGAGACGATGCTGACACTCTCCACCCACGACACCAAGAGAAGCGGTGATGTCCGCGCCAGGTTGAACGTGATCTCGGAGATCCCTGGCGAGTGGAGCCAAGCGGTATGGCGGTGGGCGGAAATTGCGGACGGATACCGCAGGGACGGTTGGAGCGACAGGAACGCTGAGTACCTGCTCTACCAAACACTGGTAGGCGCGTGGCCGCTGGACGTTGACCGGGCGGTGTCGTTCATGCTGAAGGCGGAACGCGAGGCGAAGGTGCGCACGTCTTGGAGCGACCCGGATTCGGAGTACGAGACAGGTCTCGAAACCGTAGTCAGGGGCTTGCTAGGAGATGGGCGCTTTCGATCGGACGTCGCACGCTTTCTGGACACCCACGCCCTCATAGAAAGAGGGCGCCGAAACTCCCTTGCGCAAACCGCCTTTCTCCTCACGTGCCCGGGTGTCCCCGACATCTACCAGGGAACCGAACTGTGGGACCTCAGCCTCGTCGACCCGGACAACCGGCGTGTGGTGGACTTCGACTCGCGAATCCGGCTACTGAGCGAGATCAAGTCGGGCGCGATCGGGGAGCTAGCCCTTAATGAAGGAGCCGGCGCTTCGAAGCTCGGGATGATCCACCGGCTGCTCCAGTACCGGCGCGACAACCCCGACCGCTTCCAGTCCACGATGTACGAGCCGCTCCGATGCGAGGGGCCGTCGTCAGAAGCGGTAGTGGCGTACGACCGTGGAGGCGTTGCGGTGATTGCGCCCGTACGCGCGACGTCCGACGTCGCACGCACGACCGTTGACATACCAATCGGCGAGTGGCGACACCTGCTGACCGGAGACCGTTGGAGCGGTGGGACGAACGACGTTGGATCTCTGTGGGCCCGCTTTCCTGTCGCGGTGCTCGCACGGGAGGACAGCTGATTGCACGAGTTCTCGGTGTGGGCGCCGTTCGCTCAACAGGTAAACCTGGTCATCGACGGGTCTTGTCATGGGATGCGCCGCGCACCCGGCGATTGGTGGCGGACGAAAGTTGACTACGCAGGGCCAGGGACACGATACGGGTTCAGCCTTGATGGTGGCCCGGTGCGGCCCGATCCCAGATCGCGGTCCCAACCTGATGGGGTTCACGCGCCGTCGGCGCTGGTTGACGCCGACGGCTTCCCCTGGACGGACCAAATGTGGAAAGGCATCTCGGCGCGCGGGCTGCTTCTCTACGAGCTGCATATTGGAACCTTCACACCCGAGGGAACGTTCGATGCGGCGATCCAGCGGCTCGATCACCTTGTCGCTCTCGGCGTGAGCGCCGTCGAGCTGATGCCTGTCGCGGAGTTCCCCGGAACGCGTGGATGGGGGTACGACGGAGTAGACCTGTTCGCCCCGCATCACGGTTATGGCGGGCCGGACGGTCTCAAGCGGTTCGTGGATGCTTGTCACTGCAAAGGCATGGGCGCGGTGCTCGACGTCGTCTACAACCATCTCGGGCCGTCGGGGAACTACTTGCGCGAGTTCGGCCCGTACTTCTCCGGCCGGTACCAGACCAACTGGGGTGCAGCGGTCAACTTCGACGGACCTGGGAGCGACGAGGTCAGGCGGTTCGTCATCGACAACGCGAAGTACTGGCTCGAGGAATACCACTTCGACGGCCTGCGGCTCGACGCGGTCCACGCGATCGTCGACGAGTCCGCCTGTCACATACTGGAAGAGCTCGCGGTGGAGGTCGACGCGTTGGCGACACATCTCGGGCGGCCGCTGTTCGTCATCGCGGAAAGCGACCGGAACGATCCGCGTCTCGCTCGGAGCCGGGGCGCCGGCGGGTACGGCCTCGACGGCGTTTGGGCCGACGATTGGCACCACGCACTCCACGCCGTCCTCACCGGCGACCGCGTCGGCTACTACTCCGACTTCGGTTCGCTCGGCCCCCTCGCGAAGGCGCTTCGCCAGGCCTGGGTGTACGACGGGATTTGGTCGGAGCACCGCGGCCGCCGGCACGGGCGCTCGCCGGTGGGACTTGCGGGCCACCGGTTCGTCGTGTTCACCCAGAACCACGACCAGGTGGGTAACCGAGCCGCCGGCGACAGGTTGGCCGCGCTAGTGGGCGAGGGGCGCCAGAAGATAGCTGCGGCTCTGCTCTTGACCGCGCCGTTCACCCCGATGATCTTCCAGGGCGAGGAGTGGGCTGCGAGCTCGCCGTTTCAGTACTTCACCGACCACGACGACCCGAAGCTGGCCCGGGCGGTTAGCGAGGGGCGTCGCAACGAGTTCACCAGTTTCGGCTGGGACCCCTCCGAAGTGCCGGATCCTCAGTCCCACGACACCTTCCGACGCTCGAAGCTCGATTGGCAGGAGCTTGACAAGGAGCCACACGACAACATCCTGGACTGGTACCGGACGCTCATCGAGCTGCGCCGCTGCCACGCCGAGCTCAGTGATCCGCTCCCGGGATCCACGGTAGTTGAAGCGAGCGATGAGCTCGGAACGGTCACCGTGCGAAGAGGATCAATCCGAGTGGCTGTCAACTTGTCCGCCGGCGACCGCGCCTTCGACCTGCCCCCGGACTGCGAGACGCTCGCGTCTTCAGCACCATCGATCCGGACCGAACAGGGTCAGCTGGTTCTCCCGCCGGACTCCGTTGTGATCCTCAAGGATCCACCGGACACACTCAAAAGCTAACAAACACATCTAAAGGGTGCCGGCCCGACCGGTACGTCGACCTGTTGTTTTTTCTCTCAAGGTCTGCACCGATCGGGCCGATGCTTACTGCGAAGAGCACTCGGTCAGTTGCCTGCCAGCGTCGGACCGGTGATCAATGCAGGAATTGGGGTCTGCCGTTTAAGGCGGGCCTCAATTCCAAGCAGCACCGCGCGTAACGCGGGTCATGGTATCGAGCCACCTCCTCTCGCTTGTTGCCTGCCATCACCACGGAGAGTAAGGGGTAATTTCCGGTTTTTCCAGTGGGCAAAGGCAAAAAAATTGCGTGAAAGGGATTGTTGTCCCGCCGTTGTTAGGATTTTGGTCAAGGCCCTGTTGGATTTGGCCGATTTAGAACCCTGACTCCGCTGTACGCGGGAGGGGCTGCACGTGGCAATCGAACGACGCGATAAATCAACTACCGCCGTCAAGCGATCGAACACTCTTCGTGTTTGGAGCTACATCGGCGCGGCCTCGGTCGCTGCACTCACCGTCGGGGTCATCGTGGTGGTGAGCTCGAGTCCTCCGCGGTTTGCTCATCACATTCCATGGCCTCTGCTGGCCGTGAGCTTCGTGGCGACCTCAGCCTTCCCGATGAAGTTTCACGTTCGGCGGCAGACCGTACAGTTCGACCTCTTCGAGCTAGCGTTCGTGGCCGCCGCTGTCAGCGCGAGCCCTGGCGGGGTGCTTCTCGCCCTTCTTTGCTTCCAGGTGGCTTCGTTGCCTCAATACAAGTGGCGCCCCGACCGGTTGGTGCTCAATACCGCGGCGTCGTCACTTTCGGTGGCTGTGAGCCTGGCCGTCTTCTACTCCCTTATGGAGGGCTCTGCGGCCATCGGCCCCAGCACTTGGCCGGCGCTGGTGATGATGCCGGTCATCTATGGGTTCATTACCAGTCTGGTGGTATTCGGCGTAATTACCATCAGCGGGGGGTTTCCGGGGTGGGCGTATTTGAGGAGTTGGTTCACAGGGTACGGACTCGTTCTGCCCCTCAACGCCGCCCTCGCCATCGTCGCAGCGACAGTTGCCTCGACTCAGCCCTGGGCTCTGCTCCCGTTGACCGGTACAGCGGTTTTGCTGACCGCCTGGTACCGCCGTGCCGACAAGATCCGCAGCCGTTACTCGGACCTGCAAAAGCTCTACGGCTTCACGGTCAAACTCGCGGAGCAGTCGGAGGGCGCGGACCTGATCACGACGGCCTTGACGGAGGCCCGCAACCTGCTTCACGCGATGTCAGTCGGCGTCTATCTGCCCGGCAAGACCGGGATGGTCCTCTACCAACTCGACGCCGAAGGTGAGGTCAAAGCCTCGCACCAGGAGCTGCCCCAGTCGCTCAGGAAGGTCGCCAAGAACGAAGGATCCATCGTCATTGCCAGGGGTAAGCACCCTGCGATGCTCGCCGATGTCGGCCTGTCCGACCTCATCGCTGCTCCTATAGATGTCGGCATCGAACGCCTCGGTGTCCTCGTGATCGGGGAGCGAGAAGGCAGCCGGGCCACCTTTGACAACGACGACCGGCTCTTCGCAGAAGCGCTCGCGGCCAACATGGGCACGGCGCTCACGAGCGTGCGGCGCCACGACGCTCTGCAGGAATCGCGCATCCGGCGGGAGTTCGACCTCCGCCACGACGACCTGACCGGGCTGCCGAACCGGTCCGAGTTCTCCAGCCAGCTGTCTGGAGCGCTGGCCAAGAGGCAGCAGTCCGAAATGATGGCCGTCGTTCTCATGGACCTGGACGGCTTCAAGGAGATCAACGACACCGTCGGCCACGACATCGGCGACGTGGTGTTGCAGCAGACGGCGATCCGGCTGCGGGAGGTTGCCGGTGACAAGGACGTCGTCGCCCGGCTCGGTGGCGACGAATTCGCTCTTCTGATCCCGCAAGCCGAAAGCATCGACGGCGTTCTGCGCGCCGCCGAGATGGCCAGAGACGCTGTTTCCCGCCCGATCCGGGAGAAGGGCCTGGTTCTCGACCTCCGGGCGAGCGTCGGAGTGGCAATCGTTCCCCTTCACCGCGACGACCCGCTGAAGTGCGCGGAGGTCGCCATGTACGAGGCGAAGAGGTCGCACGGCGGGATCGTCACCTACGACCAGGCGATCGACCACAACACGACGCGCAAACTCCTCCTGGCGACCGAGCTTCGACGCGCTATGTCTGCCGACGAGCTCGAGGTCTACTACCAGCCGGTCGCCGACCTGCGCACAGGTGAAATCAGAGGCTTCGAAGCCCTGCTTCGCTGGCGCCATGAGCATTACGGCAGCGTCTCGCCCTCCGAGTTCATTCCCGTCGCGGAGAAGACCGGTCTGATCAATGAGCTGACCTGGTGGGTTCTCGGGAGGGCGCTTCGGGAGCTTCGCCGTTGGCAGGACGACGGCTACGAGTTCAGCATGGCAGTGAACCTCTCCGCGCGCAGCTTGATGGACAAGGACCTCGTTGGCCGCCTGCGTCTCCAGATCGAGGACATCGGCGTTCGTCCAGGCAGCGTGCAGCTCGAGATCACCGAGAGCTCGATCATGGTTGACCCCGACCGCTCGGAGAAGGTCCTCCAGGAGCTCGCCGACCTGGGCGTCGAGCTGGCGATCGACGACTACGGCACGGAGTACTCGTCGCTTTCCCGCTTGCAGCGGCTGCCGGTGACCACCGTGAAGATCGACCGCTCGTTCGTGATGCACATGTGCTCCAACGATCGAGACGAGAAGATCGTGCGAGCGACGATCTACCTCGCGCACACCCTCGGCCAGCGGGTGATCGCCGAAGGCGTCGAGGACTTGACTACCTGGGAGAGGCTCACCGAGCTCGGCTGCGACGAGGTCCAGGGCTACTACCTTTCGGCGCCCATCCCCGCCGAGCAATGCCGGCTGTGGGTGCGCAACCGCCAGCCCGCCCGGCTCGCACCGGTACGCCACCTGCGCCCGGTCGCCGGCGCCTAAGGGCGTCGCCCCTCACTTCAATACCGACGCGTCAGCCGCTTGATCTGGCACTCCCGGCGTCGGTCGGGTCGGACAGCGCAAGCGACGCGGCCGTGACTATGTCGTGAACCGCGGCGGCCAGCTCAGACCTCAAGTCGGGACTGAGGATCTCGGCGGCGGACCGGCTCGGGACGGTCACGCGAAGAACTCCGGGCTCGTCGAAAAACGACTTCGGGTTTGCTTTGGCGAACACCGCACGCATCGGTGCGTTCTCCTCGAGAACATGACCGACGAGAGTTTCGATCCCGCCCTCGGCGGCGGCGACCCCAAGCGCGCCGAGCAGGAGAGTGCCGAGACCACGCCGGTGATAGCCCTCCGAAGTGCCGAACGCCACCTCCGCCGAGGAGCGATCGGCGAGCCGCACGAAACGCGCGGTGGCGAGACCCTTGTGGTGATCGACTGCGTCGACGGCGAGCCAAGCGAAATGGTCGACATAGTCGATGTCGATGAGATAGTCGATCATCTTCTCGCTCGGTGGCTGAGGGCTGAAGAAGCGCCGGCGAAGCGAACCCTCGGACAAACGGTGAACCTCCTCACCGAACGCGTGTCGGTCGATCGGCAGCAGAGGGCGGAGAAGCACCGCCGTTCCGTCTTTCAAAAAAGCCGCAACAGGTCGCAGGTCACGGGCCAGCCTGGCGCTCGCCAGCCGCCGGACACGTTCGTAGACCGGCGGTATGTGCAGCAGGAGTTCAAGAGCCTCCCGGTCGCCGACAGCCAGCACGACGGGGTCCACCGCGGTCAACGTCGCGGTGCGCGGCAGGCCGCGCAGGACGGCCAGCTCGCCAAGGATCGACCCGGGTCCGACTACGTCCAGGATTCTCTCGCTGGCGGGCGACCCCCGGCTCACCGACACCGTGCCCTCGAGCACAAGACCGAACGTCTCGCCGGGCTCGCCCTCCCGCGCCAGCACGTCGCCAGGAAGGGCGTTTCTGCACCACATCCTGGCCGCGACCGCGTCGAGTTCCGGCTGGGACGCGCCCTCCAGCAGCGACAAGCACGCCAGTTGCTTTCCTTCGATCGTGCCTGTCATCCCAGACCGAAGCGTATGCCGAAGCGTCGCAGAAACGGCTTGCTCGAGCGTCGGCCGCAACCCGCGCCCGGGTCGGCCTGCTTCGCAGACGTCTCGAATGCCATCGGCACTCGGCATCAGAATTGACGGCTATGCCGCAGGGCCGGTACCGAGCTCCACGGTGGCTTGGTGCGACTGGCCGGAGGGATCGACCCAGCCGACCGGAACTTTGTCTCCCGGGTGGTACTGGCCGATGAGGGTGGTGAGGGCGTTGGGGTTCTCGATCGACTTGCCGCCGAGGGTCACGATCGTGTCACCGCTTTGAAGGCCGGCCTGTGAGGCTGGGCCTCCGGTGACCACTCCGCTCAGGGTTGCGCCCGAAGCGCTTCCGGTGGTGTCGACAAGAACGCCGAGAAACGCGGTCGGACCGATATGCACCGAGCTACTCGCCTGCCCGTTGCGGATCTGGGATGCGATGGTCTGAGCCTGGTTGATCGGGATGGCGAAGCCCTGGTTGCCCTGGGTCTGGAACGAGAAGCCAGCTGACGCAGCCGTGTCGATCCCGATTACCTGCCCCTTGTTGTTTGCGAGAGCACCGCCGGAGTCCCCGGGCTGGATGTTGGCGTTGGTCTGGATCAGCCCGGTCAGTTGCTCGGTGGTTCCGTTGCTGTCGTCATTGGCGGTGATCGATTGGTTGAGCGCTGTGACCGTCCCAGGGGCGCTGCTCGGGGTTCCGCCCACACCGCCGGCGTTGCCGATGCCGACTACGAAGTCACCGACCGAGACTTTGTCCGAGCTGGCTATCACCGCAGTCTGGAGTCCCGACGCGTCGCGAAGCTTGACGACCGCGACGTCGTGGGTCCGGTCGTAACCCAGGACGTCGCCGACGTAGGTCTTGCCGTTGCCAATGTCGGTTGCCTGGATCGAGGTCGCGCCGGAGATGACGTGGTTGTTGGTGAGGACGATGCCGTCAGGCGTCAGCACGATCCCGGTGCCCGCGGCCTGCCCGTGTTGGTAGCTGAGCGAAGTGTTGATGTCGACCAACGCCGGGGCGACTTTGGAAACGATGGCGGACGTGTCGGCGCTCGAGCCCCCAGAACCGGAGTTGCCCGAGTTGCCGCCGAAAGGGTTGAACGAAGGCCCGGAGGCATTTCCGTTGTTCGGATTGAGGGACGACTTCCAGACGCCGTGGCCGATGCCCAGGCCGACCAGGACCGCAGCGACCAGAAGAAGGGCGATGACCGTGCTGGGCAGAGTTCGAGGAGGGCGAGGTGGCCGGTACTCGGGGCTCCATGGCGTCGCCCAGCCTCCCGGTTGCGAACCCGGCCCGCCGGGACCTCCGCCCCAGCCGCCCCATCCTCCGCCTTGGCCCGGGTATCCGGGGTATTGCGGCTGACCCGGTTGACCCGGTTGACCTGGGTGACCTGGCTGTCCTGGTTGTCCGGAACCCCAACCGTGTTGCGGTGGCGGGGGAGGGGGGTTCCAGCCGCCGCTCCCTCGGTAGGGGTCTCCCTGCGCCCAACCCTGGGGCGGCCCGGCGGGCTGTTGGCCCGGCCATTGGTTTGGGCCGCCCCAATCCGCCGGGGGAGGAGGGCTCCACTGGCCCGTGCCGGGCGGATACTGGGCCGTGTCGTGCGGCAACGGCTGGTTCGCAGCCGTCGGCACCCAGGCGTCGTACGGGTTCTCGTCGGTCTGATGGGCCTCGTCGGCGTTATCCGGCTCAGACGTGCCGTTCGAGTTGGGGGCCGGGGGGTTTTGGTTCGTCTCGTCCATTAGTCCTCGTAGACCTGCAGGCTTCAGGTCTGTCCGCCACCAGTAAACGGGGCCTGTCTGAGCATTGTATGAGAGGGCCCTGAGACTTCGGCAGGTGATCCGGTTTGGGTTGTTGTGAGTCGGTTGTGTTGACGTTGCGGGGGGTGTGACGGGGCCGCTGAAAGATATGCGGCATGGCCGTGGAACCCCGCTTGGACGCCTGGCTCGCGGTGCTTGACGAACGCGACGGGACCGACATCCTGCTTACGGATGGATCGGCGCCCCTTCTGCGTGTCGACGGGCGCCTTACCCCTCTGGACGGTGCCGAGCCGCTGTCCGGTGAGGAGATCGAGGTGATGGCCCGGACCCAGATCAAGGACCAGTACGGAGACCGGATCCACATGGGCCGTGAGGTCGACTTCTCCTTCTCCTGGCGCAACAAGGCTCGAATCAGGGCGAATGCCTTCTATCAGCGGGGGGCGTGCTCGTTGTCCCTCCGGCGGATCCCTATGCAGATCCCCACACCCGTCGAGCTCGGCCTGCCGCCGGTCCTGTCAGGCATCCTCCGCAACCCGAGCGGCCTGATCCTCGTGACCGGCCCGACCGGCTCCGGTAAGTCGACGTCGATGGCGTCGATGATCGACGTTCTGAACCGCAACCGGGCGTGCCACATCGTCACCGTCGAAGACCCGATCGAGTACTTGCACTCCAACCACCAGTCGGCTGTTTCCCAGCGCGAGGTGGGCACCGACACCGAGTCGTTCGATTCGGCACTCAAGTCGGTCCTTCGCGAGGACCCCGACGTTGTGCTCGTGGGTGAGATGCGCGACCTCGAGTCGATCGCCGCAGCCCTGACCATCGCCGAGACCGGCCACCTGGTCATCACCACCCTCCACACCAACGACTCAGCCCAGGCGATCGACCGCATCATCGACGTGTTCCCCGCCGAGCGCCGCCCGCAGATCCAGATCCAGCTCGCCGGCACCCTTCTCGCCGTCCTCTACCAGCGGCTGGTCCCGAGGCTCAACAGCGGCCTCGTCGCCGCTTACGAGCTCATGGTCGGCATCCCGGCCGTCCGCAACCTGGTCCGTGAAGGCAAGACCCGCCAGCTGCGCAACGTCGTCGCCACTCACAGGGCCGACGGCATGCAGACGCTGGAAGGGGCGCTCATCGACCTGATCGAGGCTGGCGTCATCGACTATCAAACCGCAGTCGACGCCAGTCTTTACCCGCAAGACATCCCAAAGCCGAGACCGCAGCCGGTGCCGGTCGGCGGCGTCGCGTGATGTCCAGCGGGCAGGTAGGGCAGCGCTCTGCGCTGCCCTACCAGATCCTCGCCGGCGTCGAGCCGGTGCCCGGCGGCTGGTTGGTCGCTCCGGGCAACTTGCAGGGCATAACCCTCGCTCCCCAGCCCGCCTACGTGCTCACCACTTTGGCGGACGTGCTGGACTACCGCCCGTCGTTTTCCGTGGTGGCTCTGCACGCGCCCGTCGGCACCGAGGAGAAGCCGGGGGAGATGAGGACTTGCGACGCCTCCGCACGGGAGATCCTCGGCCGCCGCAGGGGCGCGGTCGTCCGAGCTCCTTCCCGGGCCCTGCTCGACGCCGCCACTTTTGAAGAGGCCCAGGCCATCGATCGGAGCCTCGACATCGTTCGTTGGCGGTCTCTTCGCAAGGCCGCCGAATCCATCCGTGAGTGCCAGTCGTGGAGGCAGCGGATGGTGTGGGAGGTCAACCCGGAGCTTGCGTTCCGCCAGATGAACGACGGCGACAACCTGAATTACGGCCGCCGCACACAGCTCGGCCGCAAGGAGCGGATCTCCCTGCTCGAGAGGAAGCTCCCCGGCTCCGAGCGGATCCTCCGCGAGCGCCCGCCCAGGGTGCGCGAGGAGAAGCTCGTCGACGCTCTCGCCGATCTTTGGACAGCTCGGCGCATCTGCGCACACGCAATCACCCGCTCGGCCGACCCGCCCGTATGGGACGAGGAAGGCGTGCGAATGGACATCGTTTTCTGAGAAGAAGTCGGCTCACCTAGTTCTCAACAAGCCTGAGGGGGCAGCCCTCAGATCCGACCGTAGGCGAGGGTCGGATTTGCTCCGGTAAACGGGCCGGTCTGCAATACCAGCAGGCCGGCCCGAACCGTTTTCTGGGTTCGGTTGGATTGACCAGTGCAATCCGCATGGAGCTTTTTGCCGTATGTACGCCCGGTCGGAAAAAGGAAACCGGGTGATGAGAAATAGCAAGCTGACCTTCAGAGCGCTTTTGGCGGTGGCCGCTCTGGCCTTTGTGGCTTGCGGCGGGACAACAAAGGCAACCCACACTCTTCCTGGAGCTGGAAACGGCACCACGTCGTCGTCCAGCTCCACCTCGTCGACCGGTCCTTCGGGTCCGAGCACGCTTGCCCCGACCACAGTCGGAGGAGTCGCGACGACGCCTCCGACGTTGCACACGACGAGTCCGCCGGTGGGAGGCTCGAGAGCCACAACCCCGCCTCCCGCGCCGACCAACCCGCCGGCACCCACCAACCCGCCGGCGCCCACAACTCGACCTGCACCGGTAACCACCGCCCCGCCAACAACCGCGCCGCCGACCACCCCTTGCACAATTCCTCAAGGCAACGTGGCCGACAACGATGCGGACAACCACGGAGCGCCTAGCGACGGCGATGGATGCGACGTGTGACGCTGATGACCTGTGTCATAGAAACGCATCAAGAGCCGGTCGGAATGTGCCGACGTCCGAAAAATGGGGTTCTCCACTCATAACTCCGTCTGGCCTGGCATGCTGGGGTTGGAGGAGGGCGATCTCATGAATGTTGATCAGCTGCGGGACGGGAGGGTGCTCCCGGTCCGCGTGGCAGACGTAGGAATCGCCCGCGAGATGACTCGCCGCCGGCGTCTCGAAAAGATCGTCCTATTTGGGCTCATCGTTGGTGGATGGCTGTGGGGGTCGGTCGTCGTCGGTCATCTGATCGGAAAGCCGCACCTCACCAGAACCGAGACTCAGCTGCTCCCGCTGCTCGCCATTCTGATTCTGGTCGCTGCGGTCATGGTCGTCCCATTTATTGCCGCCGGTCGTTCCCCGCACATCCGTTACCGCCCGGAAGACCTCGACGTCACCCTGGACGACGTGAAGGGAATTCCGGTCGTTGTCGAGGAGGCGGTCCGTACCCTCAACCTCTTCCTCGCTCACGCAACATTCCGGGAGGAGATGGGCGGTTCCCCGAGGAGGGGGATCCTCTTCGAGGGTCCACCTGGCACAGGGAAGACTCACCTGGCCAAGGCGTTGGCGCGCGAGGCCGGCGTGCCCTTCTATTTCGTCTCTTCGTCGGCTTTCCAGTCGATGTTCTACGGGCAAACCAACCGCAAGATCCGCTCGTTCTTCACGACCCTGCGCGAAGCCGCCCGCCGCGAGGGCGGTGCGATCGGCTTCATCGAGGAGATCGACGCGATCGGGGCCACACGGCAGGGGATGGGACCCGGCGGGGGCCGCGAGGGCATTGCCGGCGTGGTTAACGAACTGCTGATCCAGCTGCAGTCCTTCGATCAGCCGCCGCTTCGAGTCCGCTGGTTCTCAGGAGTTATAGAGATCATCAACGCGCTGCTCCCCCCCGACAAGGCTCTGCGCAAGCCGGTCCTTGCGCCGGCGAATATTCTCGTTATCGGTGCAACCAACCGCGCATCCGACCTGGATCCCGCTCTTCTTCGCCCTGGTCGCTTCGACCGCACGCTTACCTTCGACCTGCCGAGCCGCTCGGGCCGCAAGGAGATCCTCGATCACGAGCTGATTCGGCGGGCACACGAGCCTGAGATCGTGGAGCGGACCGACCAAATTGCGGCGTCGACGTTCGGGTACAGCCCGGCGATGCTGGTGCACCTTCTCGACGAAGCGCTCGTGTGGGCGCTCCGCAGAGGCGCTGGAGAAATGTCCTGGGACGACATTCAGAAGGCGAAGATGACCGAGGAGATAGGGCTCGCCCAGCCGGTCGAGTACACTGAGGCGGAGCGCCGCACGATCGCAACCCACGAGGCGGGTCACGCGACGATCGCGTACCTCGTCGGAAAGTCCAGGAAGCTCGAGGTGCTCTCGATCATCAAGCGGAGCGCCGCGCTCGGACTGCTCGCTCACTCGGATCTCGAAGAGCGCTTCACCCAGACCGAATCGGAGCTGCATTCACTGGTGCAGATCTCGCTCGGCGGTCTCGTCGCGGAGCAGCTCTTCTTCGGCGAGCGAAGCTCTGGGGTGGCGGGCGACCTCAAGTACGCGACCACCCTCGCAGCGACCATGGTCGGCAGCATGGGCATGGGCGACACCCTTGTCTCCTACGAAGCGGTACAGGCCGGCATGGCCAACCTGCCCGGGAAGGTGCTCTCGATGGACGAGGGACGCGCTGCGGTCGCCGCAGTGCTCGATGAGGCTCGCGCCGAGGTGACCAAACTGCTCCAGACGAACCGTCACATCGTCGAGGCCTTGCGCGACGGGCTGCTCGAGCACGACGAACTCGTCGGCGACCGGATCATCGAGGTGATCCGGGGAGCGGTTCCGCTGCCGGCTTAAGGCTCGATGTGGTATCCGATAAGATACCAAAGGTATGGACGCATCAGCGATCCTGTCCGAGGCTCGTCGCCGTTCTGGGCTGACCCTCCGTCAGCTTGCCCGCCGCGCTCGAACCTCCCATTCGACCATCGCCGCTTACGAGAACGGAACCAAGCAGCCGACGACCGCGACCTTGGTCCGCCTTGTCGGGGCATGCGGATTTGAGCTCGAGGCCGAGTTGCGGCCTAGTGGTCCATTCGAGGACAGACAGCAGCGGGGACGCCAGCTTCTCGAGGTTCTGGACCTCGCTGATCAGTTCCCGAGCAGACGATTGGCCCCTATCGCGTATCGGTTCCCTGCCCGTTGACGACTCTGGCCGACAAGGTGGTCGCCATCCACGATTCGCTCGAAGCGGCCGGTTTGCCACACGCCTTCGGTGGAGCGTTGGCTCTCGCGTGGTGCACCCGCCAACCTCGCGGGACAAGCGACATCGATGTCAACGTGTTCGCGCGGACCAACTCCGTCCGGAGAGTGGTGGAAGCATTCCCCCCCGCGATTCGAGCAACTCCGTCGCAGCTACGAGAGCTCAGGGCGACCGGGCAGGTGAGATTGTCGTGGGACGACACCCCGGTGGACCTCTTCCTCAACAGCTCGACCTTTCACCAAGAAGCCGCGGGCCGAGTTTCATACGAGCCTTTCGGCGGCAAGACGCTGCCCTTCCTGAGTTGCTCGGATCTGGCAGTGTTCAAAGCATTCTTTGACCGGCGGCGAGATTGGGCTGACTTGGAGGAGATGCTGTTGGCTGGGACCCTGGACATCGAGGTCGTGGTGGCTGCGATCTCGAAGTTCCTCCCCCCGAAGGACCCGCGGATCGACCGCCTTCTACAGATCCAAGAGGAGATCGGCCGAAGGCAGTAGCTCATCGAGGAGTACCCCGTGCAAGGGAGTTCCTGTTTTGCTATCAATTTTGGGGATAGGGCAATTTTGGGTAAGAGGCTCCACAGTGACGCTCGTATTGTCGGTCGTAGCGGGGATCGTTTTGGCGTTGCTGGTCGCGTCCCTTCTTGCGGTTGTCATCACCGCGATGTTTGGGGTTGTAATTGCGGCAGTCTGCCTTCCCTATGCAGCCATAAAGGCCGCTCTGCGCAAGGGCCTTTCAAAGGCCTCGGCTCAGACGTCTCCGTCCCCGGTGCAGTCCGAGCGGCTCGCGATCGAGGTACCGGCCACCCAGCCAGTGACGGTCCATGCCCGGCGATCGATCTGGCTCAGGCCGGCGGGGCTTCTGTTTTGGCTTGGTGTAGGAGTCCTGCTCGATCTAGACGGAACTAAGAGCCGGCACTAACGGACCCCAATCGGGATCGGTTCTCACGCCTCATCAACTCGAGAAGGCTCGTGGCTACGACGGCGGCCTCCCCTCGGATGCCCGAGAAAGAGCGGGCACCCTGGGCGGCGGCCACTGTTGACTCGAGTACTTGCTTGCCCTGGGTCCGCGCGCCAACCGCGTTGCGCAGCAATGCAAGCACGGCCTCCGGAGGCGAGATCTCACGCATGCTGAGAACATCGCAAGTTCGGTCGAAGGCCAGTTCTGCGATCATCCCTACTCGTAGGCCGTCATCGCCGACATATGCGCGGTCGCGGAGGTCCACGTCCGCCGGTCGATGAACTCCTTGCTCGTCACGGATGGACACCGGACGCGGATACGGATGCACGAAACCTTGGGTGTCCAGAACGGCGAACTCGTCGCTCAGATAGTCCGCGCCCTGCCGCACGAGCGCGACAGCAAGGGTCGTCTTTCCCGCCATCGAAGGCCCGGGAAGGACCAGAGCGGCGTTGCCGACAGCCACGACGGAAGCATGCACGAGGACCCTTCCCCGAGCGTTGGCTCCCAGCCATATCTCCATGTCGCTGCGGACCGCGCGCGCGGCCTCGGCGGGCTCGGCCCAGGTACCGATGGGGGACCCCTCGCTGGTTATGTAGAGGCTCGGGTCAGTTCGGGTTGCTTCCCAAAGCCGCTCCGGGGTCGACGACATCGCCCGGTGCCACAGCGAGGATGGAATCAGCCGGTCGAACTCCATTTGCATAGATGCCGGCGCCCGCAGGCCGACCGCGCGACCGAAGCAACGCCACACGCGGGTCAGAACTCGGTCAGCCTCTCTCCCTGCTCCGCGACCGCGAACTGGTTCTCTTACCGGCCTGATGCTTTCCGGGAGGCGGCGACAATCGCGGCACCTGCCCCGATCGCGCCTGCAGCGATCGCGACGTCGTCTGTCAAGTCTGCACCGGTGAAAGCGAGTTCTTGCGCCGGCTCCGTTTGATGAGCCCCATTTCTCGGGGTCGAAGTGGTGGTGTTCGGCTCGGTGGTGGTCGGACCGGCCGTGGTGGGCCCGGTCGGGGTCTCCGCCGCTGACGCCGTTTGCTCGCCCTGAGCCGATTCGGGTGAGATGCCCGTCTGATTCGGCCTGCTGGCGGCCATCGCCGGGGTCGGCAACACGATCGTGGCCACCAACCCGACGCCAACGCCGGCGGACCCGGCGAGGGCGGCACGCCGCGAGAACTTCCGGTCGTTCTCACCGTTCATCAATCCCGCGTCGGCCAGGCAGCCGAGGATGTGCCTCACGGTGTCAACCGGGACCTCTAATCGGACCGCCAGTGCATCCACATCATCGGCCCCGTCGCATGCCGCCCAGACCTGCGCGGCGGGCGGCTCGAGGGCATGAGCCTGCTGCGTCTTCGGGTCGAGCGCGACCACGCCTCGATCAACCTGACGGAAAAGCACGTCATCGCGCCGCCGCGGCTTGTATGGCAACTCGTTCCTGTTCTTCCCCAGCGAGGCACCGCCCCGAGTCCAGCGTTCTCAGTATGCCCTCGATTTTGATACAAGGCAAGAGCCTCGTTGCCCGGCTGGGAAGCGTGAGATGTCAGCTGCGCTCCTGGCTGCGCGCCAAACCGTCAAGCGTCGCCACAGCCTCACGCAGGTCGCCACTTACTAGGCGATAGCTAGCGGCGCCGCGTGCGACGTCCGCCAGCAACTGGAACGCCCGACCGCCGTACTGGGGCAGGTTCATGATCCGGCGCCCGAGTTCCATGACTGCCTCTCCAGACGAAATCGGCTCGAGCCGGGTCGGCGCGTCCGGCTGATAGCGAACACTGACGACCCAGCGCACGCTGCACGGGCCGGAGACGGTCTTGCCGCCAAAGGCTTCCGGCTGCACGAACCACTGGTCCTGAAGGCGCACAACGCTGTCCGTCTTGTGAGCTTCCAGGCCTGGGAAGAGCGAAAGGGATCCGAGTTTCAAGGTCAGCGGCTTCGCGTACGGGTACAGCTGCCGGCTCACCGGGTCGATTGCGGCCGCCTCATCAGAGAGGTACTGGAAACCTTTCTCAGCCAGGCCGGCAACGAGCGTGGTCTTCCCTGAACCCGAATCACCCGGAAGGATCATCCCGTCGCCGGAAGGCGCAGCAATCGCACCCGCATGAATCAAGAGGTAGCTACCGGTGGACCTGCCCACCTCGGCGTTGATGTGCCACAAGAGATGGGAAAGCGCCTCGTCGAAGGTTTCCGGGCCGAAGAGGAGGTCGTTGCCATACCGCACCTCGCACACATCGGTGGTCTGGCTGAGCGAATACACCGGCGGCACGTTTGGTGTTGGGGGAGTGCGCCTCTCGACTCGATTGGCGGGGATTTCGAACTGACCGAGGATGCGGCGAATAGTCCGGCCGGCTTCGGGGTTATCCCATCGCAAGTTGAACACGTATCCCAGGCAGCGAAAGTAACCGTCCCCCAGCCAGTCTGCTGACGCGCCGGCCCGTCGGGACATCGATTGGAGTGTTTCACAACTCAGCCCGGCGGGGGCGGAGTTCGTCGCGCTGGAAGTTACTGGCAGACGCTCAGGCCGTTAACCGTGGCGCAATGGGTGAACGCGGTGCCGAACGGATTGTGAACCCCGGTGCAATCGGAGTCTTGGATGCAGTGGTAGAGGCCGGCAACATCCCACCCGGTCCTGTGGGCGCTCGCGGGACCCGAGGGTCGCACGCACAGATTGATGCTTTGGCCCCCGTTACCACAGCAGGTCGTCGCACAAACGTAACCCGGCGGGCAATTTGCATCGCTGCTACAGACGATGTCGCTGCCGCTTCCATTCTTTGCCGTCTCAGCACAGTAGTTGGCGAAGACGCAGACGCAGCGCGACCCGGCCCGATTCACATGCACCAGGCAGAAGTGGCCCGGTGCGCATTGGTTCCCGCTTCGAGGACACGTCGTGTCGCAGTTCGTGCATACCTCAGACGCGGCGAATGCGGGAGTTTCGAAGCTCATCACCATCGGCGCCGTCCAGACGACCGCTGCCCCCACACCGATTTTCTTGAGCGCGCTACGCCGGGAGATGACCGCCTCGGTCTCTTCCACCTCCGCCCCCTGTTCAGTTCTAGAGGTATGGCGACTCTAGCCATCCGAACGTGGTGGGTGTATCACCCATTTGCCGTATTTTTCCTACGTCGTACTTGAAAGTCTCGTATTGGAAGATTGCTCAACTACAGAGTCGCCACGGGATGTGGCGGGGCACGCGCGCGAATTGAAATAGCTGCACTTTTGGTTATTTGACCCGTGCGAACTAGTTAATCCGGGTGATAGCTTGCCCTGCAGCAGGGTTGGGGTCTGTTCGAAAAAGGGGAAAAGGGGTGGTTGCCTAAAGGGCTAACTGCGGCAGCGTGCTGGGGACTGTATTGGCGGCCGCTAATCCGATGGCCGGTGGCCATCGCTGGTAAGCGCGCGGAGCGAAGTCCTCGCGGGACTTTCGGTGTATTTGTTCGTCGGCGCGTTTACTCCGTATACGTGTGGGACTTCGTTGCGCCGAGGGTCCGAACAGCGTGGGGCTTGCTGGAGCGACACGGAGGGGCTGGATGAGGGTAAGGGGCGCGGAACACAGACAAGAGATGTTTGAGGCGGGCGGGCCTTCCGGACTCCCGCCCGGTTACTTCGCGATCAGCAGGCACCGTCGAGCCGTCATGGTGGCTGCCGACGGGGCGGTATGGGCCGCTTCAATCGCGACCCTCAACGTACTCCGCTTCCAGTTTCACGGGAGCAACGCCGTCGTGCACGCTTTTTCGATTCGGCTGGGGATCGTCGTAGCGGCGGCGGTAGGACTTCAAGCCTTGCTCGGGTTGACGACCCCTCTCTACCGGGCAACCTGGAGGGTTGGAAGCCTGGAGGAGCTGCTC
Organism: Acidimicrobiales bacterium; assembly: GCA_036378675.1. Classification (NCBI taxonomy): domain Bacteria; kingdom Bacillati; phylum Actinomycetota; class Acidimicrobiia; order Acidimicrobiales; species Acidimicrobiales bacterium. Next base: position 46,044 of record DASUWA010000016.1, on the reverse strand, counting down.
TGGTTGGCTCCGACTGTCACCGCCGTCGGCTTTGCCATCGGCGCTGTGAGCCTCGCTCCAGCGCATCACGTGGTGCCCGCTACTGTAGTAGTCGGCGGCACCGCTCTCGCTCTTATTGGAGCTGCGAGTTTACGAGTGGGATGGCGTCTCAACTGGGAGCGCAACCGCCGACCTGTGGATCGCGCGGAGAGAGCGATCATCTTCGGGGCCGGCGACGCCGGAGTCCAACTCATCGAAGTGTTGCTGCGAGATCCGACGAGCGGGTATCTCCCGGTTGCGCTCCTCGACGACGATCCGGTCAAGCGAAACCTGCGCCTGCGACTCCTGAAGGTCAGCGGAACACGCGACGATCTGCCTGCCGTCGCGGCTCGCCTTCTCGCCGACTCGGTGATCATCGCGATCCCGAGTGCTCCGTCCGAGTTGGTCCGCGACATAACGGAGATAGCAACCGCGGAGGGACTAAAGGTGAGGGTGCTGCCGACCGTGTCGGAGATGCTCACCTCCACATTGAAAGCTCAGGACATCCGTCCGGTTACCCCCGCCGACCTGCTAGGGCGCAGGGTTATCCGGACCGACGTGGCGGCCATCGCCGGTTACCTGAATGGAAGGCGGGTACTGGTGACCGGAGCCGGCGGCTCGATCGGTTCGGAGTTGTGCCGGCAAATTTACGCTCACGGCCCGGCCGAGCTGATCATGCTCGACCGCGACGAGTCGGCTCTTCACCAGGTGCAGCTGTCTCTCGAAGGTAGAGCTCTCCTCGACGGAAGGCACCTGGCGCTCTGCGACATCAGGGATCCGGATGCACTCGACGAGGTCTTCGCAGAGCACAGACCGCAAGTGGTCTTCCATACTGCGGCTCTCAAACACCTTCCGTTGCTTGAAACCTGGCCTGCCGAGGCAGTCAAGACCAACGTGCAGGGCACCCAGAACGTGCTCGATGTCGCCAAGGCCTACGGTGTCGAACGCTTCGTCAACATCTCGACCGACAAGGCAGTCAATCCCGTCTGTGTGCTCGGGTACAGCAAACGCATCGGCGAGCGGCTCACCGCCCACGCCGCCCTCGGCGCAGGTGGGACTTACCTGAGCGTCCGCTTCGGCAACGTTTTAGGCAGCAGGGGTTCGGTGCTGCCGACGTTCCAGGCTCAAATCGACGCCGGAGGCCCGCTGACCGTCACCCACCCGGATGTCACCCGGTACTTCATGACCGTGGAGGAAGCGGTCGAGCTCGTCATACAGGCGGGAGCTCTCGGCAAAGGTGGGGAGGTCCTCGTGTTGGACATGGGGGAGCCGGTGAAGATCGCCAAGGTGGCGTCGGCGATGGCTGCTGCGGCCTGCCAACCGATAGACATCGTCTACACCGGGCTGAGGCAGGGGGAAAAGCTTGAAGAGGAGCTGCTCGGGGATGGAGAGGCGATCGAGCGGAGGGTGCACCCGCTGATATCTCACGTACAGGCGGACCCTCTCTCCCCGGCCGCGTTGACGGTCCTCAAGCCGTCTGGCTCAGACGTTCTGATCAGGTGTCGGCTGGACGAGCTGTGCCGCGCGCCGTGCCTGGGCTCCTCCGACTTGCAGTTGGATGTCCTGGAGCTGGCCGAGCCACGGCTGAAGGACGCAGTTGACCTCTGATCTCGCGATCTATGGCGCCGGTGGCATGGGTCAGGAGGTGGCGGACCTGGTCCTGTCGCTCGGTGGTGGCCAATGGAAACTGGCCGGATTCATCGACGACGATGCCGACCTCTTAGGAGCCGACGTGCTCGGGTTGCCCGTTCTGGGGCGCGTCGAATGGCTGGCGCATCGCCCAGTCGCGGTCGCGATCGCTTTTGGTGCGCCATCAGCACGTCTGCGTGCCTCGAAGGCCATCCACCACGCAGGAAGCTGTTCGGCGCCCTCCCTGGTTCATCCCACCGCCCATGTCGGGTTGGGAAGTTCGCTGGGCGAAGGAGCGATCGTTGCCGCGCAAGCGGTGCTCACCGCCGATGTGACCGTCGGACGGTTCGCCATCGTCAACACCGCTGCCACGGTGAGCCACAACTGCCGCCTCTCAGACTTCGCCACCATCGCTCCGGGAGCCCACCTGGCGGGGAACGTCCATGTAGGGGAAGGCGCCGAGATCGGCATCGGCGCCTCGGTCGTTCAGGGCAGGAAGGTCGGCGAGTGGTCTGTGGTCGGTGCAGGCGCGGTGGTCATCGACGACGTCGAGCCGAACACGACGGTCGTCGGTTGCCCGGCCCGGGCGATCGCGACTCGGCAACCGGGATGGCAGGAATGACCCGGCGCATCGGACTGGCTCGGCCCGATGTCGGCGACGAGGAGATCGCCGCGGTCTCACGTGTCCTGCGCGGCCCGGTCCTCACTGCCGGACCCGAGACCGAGGCGTTCGAGAGTGAGTTCGCCGCCTACCACGGCGCGCAGCACGGCGTTGCGTTCGCCAACGGGACGGTAGCGCTCATAGCCATGTATGCGGCGCTCGGAATCGGTCCAGGTGACGAAGTCATCGTCCCGTCTCTGACGTTCGTGTCTTCCGCCACCTCGGTCGTCTACTCCGGCGCCACGCCCGTTTTCGCCGACATCGACCCCGAGACGTTCAACATCGACCCAGCCGATGTGGTCCGTCGTCTGGGGCCAAGGGTGAAGGCGATCCTGGCGGTGCACTACGGCGGGCAGCCGGCGGATCTAGCCGAACTCGCCGAGGTGGCCGCAGATGCAGGCGTGTTGCTTCTCGAGGACGCCGCCGAGGCGCACGGTGCGCGCTACCGCGGCCGGTACGTGGGCACTTGGGGGCTGGCCGGTATGTTCAGCTTCACCCCTACAAAGAACATCACCACCGGCGAGGGTGGAATGGTCCTCACCAACGATGTCGAGTTGGCTGAGCGGCTGCGATTGATTCGCAATCACGGCCAGACCGAGCCCTACGTGCACTCGTTGATCGGTTGCAACTGGCGCATCACCGAGATGCAGGCGGCGATGGGAAGGGCGCAACTGGGCAAGCTCAGCGGGATCCTGGCGCGCAAACTTGCCCTCGCTGCCGAAATGGACCGGCTGCTCGAAGACTTGCCGGGCGTACAGCCGCCGGCGACGCGACCGGACCGGGACCACGTGCACATGCTCTACACAGTGAAGTTGGAGTCACAAGCAGCAGCCCGTGACGCGGTTGTGGAGGAGATGAGGTGGAAAGGGATCGAGACCCGCGTGTACTTCCCACCTGTGCACCGCCAACCGATCTTCGCCGACTCGGCCGCGAAGCTTCCCGTCACCGACGATGTGGCCGGGAGCATCCTGTCCTTGCCGATTCACTCGCGGTTGACGTTCGGTGAGGTTGAGGAGATCGCCGGCGCTCTTGCCGAGTCGGTCGGAGCGGTGTGTCAGGTAGCTAGATGATCGACCGGATCGTTGCCGGCGTCCTATGCGCGGCGCTGACCCCAGTGATGGCGGCGGTGGCTGTGCTGATCCGGGTTCTCGACGGATCCCCGGTCCTCTTCCGGCAGCAGCGCGCTGGGAAGGGAGGCCTTCCCTTTGTCCTGTACAAGTTCAGGACGATGCGTCCGGGTGGAGCATTCGGCGAGGGTGATGAGCTGAGGATGACGGGCCTCGGGCGCGCCCTGCGCCGGGCCAGCCTCGACGAGCTTCCGAGCTTGTGGAACGTCGTCCGGGGCGACATGCGGCTGGTGGGACCCCGGCCGCTTCCTACGGATTACAACTCGCGCTACTCACCCGAGCAGGCGCGCAGGCTGGAGGTCAAGCCGGGACTGACCGGTCTGGTCCAGGTTCGTGGCCGCAACGCTCTCACATGGGATGAGAAGTTCCGGCTCGACAGTTGGTACGTCGAACACCGCTCGTGGCGTTTAGATCTGCGCTTGCTGGTGGAAACGCCGCTGACCGTCACACGGGCACGTGGTATCTCTCATTCTGGCCACGCGACCATGCCCGTTTTCAAGGGCGATTCCCGTGGCGAACCGGACAAAGCGGATGTTACGCTCACGTCAGGAGTCGGGCAGCTCGTGGAAGAAGGGGCGCAGGGTGGCTGAGCACGGGGTGGAATCGGAGTCATTGTCGATGGCGGGTACTAACGGGTCGCATAGCCCGATGCCACCGGTGTCGGTAAGCATCGCGAAAAAGCCGGAGGACATCGACGCCAGTTTCGCTCCCAATCCCCGAGAGTCTTCCGTTTCATACCGCTTCGACGATGAGGTGCTGGTCGTCGACGATCGGACGGGCCGAATCCATGTGCTCAACTCGATCGCGGCGATCGTATGGGAGTGCTTCGACGGCACGGTCACCTTGGGTGAACTGGCTCAGGAGCTGGCCGAAGTCTTCGAAGCTCCGGTGGAGGTCGTCATTGCTGACATCCTGGGGATGACCCGCCAGCTAGGCGAGCTCGGACTACTCGCCGGCGTCGCCCTCTTCGTTCCGGGGCCCCCGCCGGCGCCAGGCGTCCGGGAGGTTGGAGAGTCGATCGGAGTGCTTCAGGTGACGACGTCCAGCGGGGATTTGGTGACTGTTCCGCGGCCCGAAAGCAAGGGCACCCTCTTGATCAACTGGAGCCCGTCGTGCGGTTACTGCTCGAAGATCGTCGGGGATCTGGAGCAGTGCAGACCCGGGTTGGTCGAGCGCGGCATCGATCTGGTGCTCCTGACAGTCGGGTCGGACGAGGACAACCGGCGGGTGCTTGATCCAGCCGGGCTGAGCGACGCAGCTTTCTACCGGAAGCACGCCGAAGACGGGGATCATCCCGGCTCGGCCAATCCGTTCGGTTCTCTCGGGACTCCTGTCGCTTACCTTCTGGGCGTCGACGGGGTAATAGAGCATCCCGCCGCTTTGGGCGCGGACCAAGTGCCGAATCTGGCCCGCGAGGCCGCCGGGCTCCAGCCCGAGCCGACCGAGGTCACGTCGCAGCCGGACGCAGACCAGGGCGGCGTGGAGCACGTTCATGCTCAGCGACCGGTATTGCCCGCGGCCGGGGGAATGTGCGGGCCGTCCCCCCACACAGGAGGGAAGGCTCCCCGACAGTGGGCGTCCACATTGGGCTTCGACATCGGCGACTACCGGGTCGGTGTCAGGGCTGATTCGATCCGGACCGAGGAACTTCTCGCCAGAGTGTTCGGCGCCTACCTGGTTCAGGATGGCCCGCCGGCGGCGGCCAACTTCTCGGTCGTTCTCGGCGGCGCCGACTCAGGAGACGCCAAAGCCCTGAGCCTGCTCCTCGCCGCGGATGCCACCGTGCTACGAAGCCGGTCCTCTCGCCGGGTCGTGCGAGCGCTTCAGGCAAGGCTGTCTGGCCTGCTCGACAGACCCGACACCGACGGTCTGGTCCGCACTGTCGCCGTGGCTGCGTTGGCCGGCGATCGTGCGTTTCTGTTGCCACCGGCTGCAATCCGCGGGATGGAGTACTTGCAGCCCCGGCTGGCTCGGCTAGGCGTGCGCCTCAGCGACGCGCCCGGGGCCCTGGTCGATCCCGCGACGGGGGAGTTGGTGATACCCGAACCGGCGATCGAGGTGGCACACGATGTGCTTGAAGAGCTCGGCGAAGTTCCGTCGTCGCGGAGCGAACTCCTTCCGATGGAGCCGGGCCGCTACCGGCTGGGGGCGTGGGGCTTCGAATGCGATCAGTCCGCCGAGAACGAGCGGTCCAGCCGGGCCGGCGCCATTGCGGCCCTTCTGCCCGCCGTAGAAGGTTCACCCGACCAGCTGGGCAAGGTGATCGAGCACCTCGAGCGAATCGTGCAGCAGGTCAGGGTCATTCCCCTGAATTCAGCGTCGGAGCGCGAGCTCATGCAAAGCATCGAGAAACAGTTGCCGTCAATAAGGAACGAGTCGGAATAAACCACCGCTCGGGCTATCTATCCGCTCGCCACAACCGTGCGGTGAGATGAATCCGACGCTGGCTGAGCGCATACGTGGCGATTATCGCGAGCAGTAGGGCAATTCCGGCGATCTCGCCAGCCTCGACGGGGGTTCTGTTGTCCAACGCGATCCGGGTGCACGCAGCGGCAAGTGCCAGCTGGATGAACGAGACCACAACCGGTGTTCGCAGGTGGGGGGCCAGTCGCTCTACGACGGTCTGTCCATCGCGCAGCAACCAGTGAACGGGCGGCTCTATGGCGAACAGACCAAGGCATACTCCGCCCGCGACCACCGTTCCCAACCTTCCTCGGCCGCCAACAGCATCTGCCCAAGCGAGAAAGCCAGCTGCCGCTGCGGCACCAGCGCCGCCCAACCGAGCAAGCGGGATCGGCCAACCGAGCAGGGCCATAGGTAACGCCGCACCGACGAGAAGCAGCGCGAAATCCGGGTCAGGAACGGTCTCGTAGAGACCAACCGTCGTGACAGCGAGCAGCAGCGGGCCGAGCCCGAGCCTGCAACAGCGGCGGTCAAGACTGTCGATAAGACCGGCTCCGACGACCGTGATCGCCCCAGCGAAAACTCGCGCCCATAGCGGGTCCGGGAGCGCTGACTCGGTGGCCAGAACGACGGCGCCCGGGGCAGACAGCAGCATGCGAGGAACCGCTGGAAGACTCGCAATATCTCCAATCAGACCGCCCGTAAGGAGGAGAGCGATGGATAACGCGAACCCGGGAACGAGATGGCCGGTGCGCTGATATCCAGCGAGGGCCGCCGCCGCGAACAGCAGGCCCGCTATCGGTACCGGCAGGGACGACTTGATGCCGCGCGCCCCTCGAACAGCCCGCCGTCCCCAAGACACAACCGCGCCTGCACCGACGGCGACGAACCCAAATAGAAGAGGGTCCCTGAATTCCGGGAGGGTGAATGCCTGAAGGTCGCAGGCAAGTCTTGTGTTGCAGGGCGGCCGATGGCGAAGAAAAAGGTGCGGATCGATTGAGGCCGTGATCAGGGCGGCGATGTGCACTTGGTCTCCGCCGAAGTTGTCGAACTCCTCGCGAGCAAACCTTGCCGAGAGAATTCCTGGACGAGCGTCACGACGTCCTGTAGAACCAGCTCGGCGGCTACGTCAAAAGCCTGTGCGAGGTCGACGGCCACCTCGTCGAGCCGACTTCGGCCGTCGAGCAGCTCCCATACGATTGCTGCTGTAGGACTGAGCAGGTGCGCGACCTCTTGCTGCTCGTCGTAAACGATCGCCTCCGCTTCGATCTCGACCGTAATCATGTCCTGCCGCCGGGTCGCGACGAAGTCGGGTCCGACGTGCTGCGGGACTTGTGCGTCGTCCGTCACCCTGCGCGGTACCGGCCGGCTCGGCTTCGTGGGTTCGTCACGAGCGAAGCACCTGTGCCGCTGCTCGCCACCGGTCGACGCGGCTGCGGTAGCGGGCCCCAACAAACTGCCGCCTAGGGAACGCCATTGCGGCGAGATAGCGAGCCTTGTCCGACGGCTTACGGATCGCTCGGGTTGCGGCCAAGCACAGCCCTACGTAGGAGCGCTTGGGCGTCAGATACGGCCTCAACGCTGTCAGCTCGCGACGTGGCGGCCTTAACGAGTTGATGCGGTTCCAAGGTTCCTCGGATGAATCCAATTGGAGGGTTGCGCAAGAGACTTGTACGGCGTGAAGCAACACGGCTTCGGCGTGCCACGATCGCGAAAGATCGATGACGAGGTCTAGATCAAGATCCTTATTCAGAATCATCTCGGCGATGTCACGTAGCGGGACAAGCCGGGAAGGAAAATCTCCGAGCACCGCGTGGAAGCACGCGTGTAGGAAACGCTCCTGAGCTTGGAGACAGTGCAGCTCTTCTCCACCGATCCGAAGCACGTCATATCCGTCCCAAAGGTCCTCGAGTCGGACGGTGAGCCCGAACGGACCGAGCGCTAGGGTCCGATGAAGGTCCAATTCCATCGGGGTCTCTCCTGTGGTCCGAGTAAGCACTACCCCCTTCACGAAGCGGCGATCGAAGCCCGGCCGGGGTTCACCGAACTGACGCTGCCACCCGGCTTCGGCCAGGACCGCGACCGCATCGTCCCACTGGTCGGCGCGTACGAGGAGGTCGACATCGGCGAAGGAGCGGAGCGCAGGCTCTGGATAGTCAAGATGCGCCACGGCTGAGCCCTTGAGAACACGGTGATCCAGATCGGCCTGCCGTAGTGCCCGTACGACCTCGATGAGTTGCCTTTCGCACGTTAGGTCCCGGCACAGTTCGGCCAAGTGCGCCTGATGGAGCTCCTCGGCTTGCTCGAGACTGCAAGGTAGGGCGCCATCGGCCATCGCGCGGGAAAGCAACCCGAGTAGGCGTTCGTGGCGCGCCGTCGAAAGCAGGCTGCGCCAGTCGGGCTGGCTCAACGGCTCCGAGACAAGGGCAAACGCGTCCTGGCTCTCGCCGTGCTTGCCGACGAGGCCGTGCGCGGCGACAGAGCGCAATAACGATGAAACGTGAGTCCCGAGTGTGGGAAAGGAAGGGACGCCGAGATTCATGGCACCCGTTGCACAGCCGCAGCCGCGTTTAATTGGTCGAGCACTGGAGCCAGGTCTCTGGCGATCACGTCGGCACTGGCATCGCACAGTTGGGATAGTCGGTCTGCCAGTTCCACGAGCGTGACGGGTGTGGCAAGGAGGCCCCAAACCAGCGCCGCCGATCCAGACACCACCAATGGGGTTGGATCGTCTCCTTCCTGAGGCAGTACGACCAGGGTGCCGCTGGAGGAGCGCCAGAGCGTCCCGGGCGATCGGACCCAGCGGTGTTCATGTGACACCCGAGAACCTGCCGTGACGCCCTGGGGCAATCGGCTAATGCTCAAGGCTCGCGTCGCTCGGGGCATCCTGGGTTTCGGCAGGCGAGGCTTCGCTGCTCGTCTCTTCCGGAGTCGGCTCAGGGGTCGGCTCAGCGAGGGATATGACCTGTTGAGGTGGGGCATCCTGGGTTTCGGCTGCCGAAGCCTCGTTGCTCGTCCCTTCCGAGGTTGGCTCAGGGAGGGATACGACCCGTTGAGGTGGGGCATCCTGGGTCTCCAAAAGAGACCCTTCTGTGCTCCCTTCTTCGAGTATGGGCGCAGGCGTGGACATGGCATGTTGAGGTTGGTGCCGATGCGTCCTACGGCGGCTCAGAGTGGGCAATCTGCTTGTCCAGTCTCTCTTGGCCACGAGGACGATCCCGTGGAGAGGGGCCCCGACTCGGTGCAATAGATCCACCGTTAGGGCGGCTTCCCGGGCGGTCACACGACCCTTCTCGCACACCAAGACGACCGAGTCGACAACCGCCGAAAGCCGGCCAGCTTCGTGAGTGATCAGCGCCGGCGGGACGTCCACCAAAACCAATTCCGCTGAGCGACGAGCCTCGGCCACGAGGTCTGCGTGGCCTCGTCCATGGACCTTGCCATTATTCGCCGGGCCGTGGCCGTTCATGACCAACGAGACACCCTCGAAGCCAGTGATCGAACCCGCAGGATCACCGGTCGGATCGGAAGCTGGCCAGGGAGCACCGACTCGGTCGCCGTTGCGGAGCATGGCCGATGCGGCCCCGTCAAGCGGACCGATCGAGAGATCGAATGGGTCCACTGCCACCAGCGCTACCGTGCTGCCCGCTTCTGAGAAGCTGGCAGCCAGGTTGGCGATCAGCTCACCCTTCCCCATCATCCGCGTTGGAGAGGAGATGAGAATCGCTCGCGACGGGCCGTTACCTAATCCACCCTTGCGACCACCAGGAGGACGCGACAAGGCGAGTACGGTTCGAAGCATCCGGATTGATTCTGCTGCCCTCGAGGAAGGCGCTTCAGCGACGACCAAACCACGCCTCTTGGAGTCGCGGGGAATTCTCGGGATCTCTCCAAGGACTGGAAGCCTGAATATTCGCTCCGCCTGCTCGCGGCTGTTGATCTTGGTATCGAGCCGATCCCGGACGAGCGCCAAGCCGATTCCGATGATCAGGCCGATGAGGCCGCCCAAAGCAGTGCGCGTTCTCTTGCTTGTCGTTGCGATCACATGTGTGAATCCCCCGCTCACAGAAGAGGCGACGTTCGGAGCGGCGGGATTGATTACGTGCAACCCGGTGTGTTGGGGACCAGCCAGGAGCAGTTCCTGATAGGAGACGTACAGCTGCGCGTACTGACCCTGTGCGACACCAAGCTCACTTTGAGTCGTGGGCGAGGGGGGTTGTGCTTGCAGTTTCGCCGTAACCGCCGTCAGCGAATCAAGCTGGGCGCGGTCGCTGGTAACGGTCGCATCGTGGGTCACCTGAAGCTGATCGTTGATGTAGGTGATGACTTGACTGGCGAACGCATTAGCCACCTGTGCCGCCTGGTCCCGGGAGGGTTCAGAAGCCGTAACCTGCATCAGATTCAAAGGGTCCTTAGGAGTGACCTGGACCCGCCCGGCGATATCCAATGCGCCCGACTTGTCGCCCAAGGCCTTTTCCGTCATGGCAGGCACGGGCCCGGACTGGGCGAGGAAGGCCATTGCGTCCAACGAGAGGCCACTCGGGTCACTCGTAGTGCTCGAAGCCGTACCGAGGATGGCGGTCGCTTGGTACGTGGTCGTCGTAGAACCAGTGCTGACGGGCCCCGACGTACTCGACTTGGCCGTCAGATACCCGACAGCTAGACCCACAAGCGCGCAGAGGATGACTATCGGCCACCGCCGACGGATGATCCTCAGGTAGTCCAGGACCTCCATCTGAGCGCCCGCTGCCTCGTCCATCCTGGTCTCTGTCACAGATCGCTCCCGCTAACGCTTGGTCTCGGGCTGCGCTTGCGGCCCACTCCTGGGTCAAAAGCCACGAAACCTGCCCCCTCCAATTTCGCTATCGTCAGTTCGACGTCCTCCCGGGCTTGATCGGGTCGAACGGAAGCCACCTGGCAAATAGCCATCACCATCTCGTCGATCGTCGTCCGTCCGTCGCACAACTCCAGCACTGCTGCCGCCGACTCGTTGAGGGAGAGGACTTTGGTCCGTTCGGCATCGGAGATCAGGGCCTGCGCGCCGCGATGTTCGATGCGGATTCCGGGTCGTTGGAAAGGACGTAGCCCGGGCTTGAAACTCTGGTTGCTCACTTCGCACCCCCTCCTTCTTCCGCCAGTCCATCGACATCAATGCCGAAGCGAGCGAACAAGTCGTGCTCGAACACCATCCGCGTCGCTTCCACGCGGGAATGTACGCCTAGCTTGCCCAAGATGTTCTGCGCGTGAGTGCGGGTGGTGTGGGGTGAGAGGTGGAGCCTCGCAGCTATCGCCTGGTCGCCGAGCCCGGCACAGATACCTACCAGGACTTCCCGCTCGCGTTTGCCGAGGCTGGCGAACCGCTCAAAGGCCCCGTCGTCCTCCCGCCTGAACTCGATCAGACCTCGCAAAAGCCCGCCGAGCATCATCGGCGGTATGTGCGAGGCGCCCCGGCTGACCTCATGCACTGCGTCGACCAGATCATCGATCGAGTCGTTGGTGGTGACGAATCCGTCGGCGCCGGCCTTCACTGCTGAAATCAGAACGCTGTCATCCCGTGAGGGCCCGATGACTATTACCCGGGTCGGAGGGAAATGACGTTTGATCTCCGAACACGCAGTTATGCCGTCCCCGTCGGGAAAATCGGCACATACGAGGGCGACGTCCGGCTTTCGAGTTGCAACCTTGTCGACCGTCCCGCTGACGGTCGGGTCCCAACCCAAGGTGCTCACGCTGCGCCTACGCCCGAGCGCATATTCGAGTACCTCGAGCTCTGCTGGCATCCCCGCACCCAGCAAGACCGTGACATCGACGGCCTCCACAGCTCAACGGTCCCGCGTGACGGGGGCGGCTCCCGTACGCATGCCCGACCGCATCGCGACGCTTACAAGCTCGGTCCTGGACCGTGCCTGCATCTTGGCCATGATGTTCTGCAGATGAGTCCTCACCGTATGGCGAGAGATGCCGAGCGCCTCGGCGGCCTCGTCATTCGTGCGCCCGCCAACGACAAGTCGCAGTACCGACAGCTCCCGGTCACTCAGGGACGACAATGGCCACTCTCGGCGAGCTCTTGCGCGCGAAGCCGGACGTCTTTTCCCCGAACCGATCGGGTTCGCCGGGTCGCATAGCCGCTTGACCAACTCGCCGAGGGGAATGCCCGTGCTGATCCGGGCCGTTGCGTCCGGGGGGGCCGCCCTCTCGGAGCCGTCGCGGGTGGGTCCGGAGTCGAGAAAGACCAGGGGCACGCCGGGATACGACTCCTGGAGGAACCCGGAGAGCTCTGCAGGCGTGTCGGTGCTGGCTGGACACCCCAGCAGAATGAGTTCTGGGGCATGCTCCCCTAGAGAATGGCCATTTCCAGGCGGGAAGAGCGATGCGGAAACTCCAGGGATACTGTCCAAGAGTTCGGACAGCGCCTCCAGATACAGCCGTGGTTCACCCGCGAGCACGATCCGTCTCGCTTCTGACGTCGATCGGACCGAACCGTCGCGGGCGGTACCCACGATCCAGTTCACCGCCGCCCCTTGCTCCACCACGGCCACGCCCCCAATCAGCCCTTAGCCCCAAGCAACATCGAACCTCTACTCAGCTCAAGCGAAGTCCAAGCCTGGATGCTAGACCCATCGGCCCGAAAGGGGCAATCCCTCCTTGATACACCGATTGAGGCGACTACGCTTAGCGTGCAAGAACCCACGACCGGTGAGTCCAGTGGTTGGATGACCTCCGTCAGGGCATCAAATCGGGGGAAACGCCGATCATGAGTTCGGTGATCAGGGAGCAGGCTGCGTCGAGGTCGCCGACCTCAAGTCGGAAGCCGGGCACCCGTCGGGCGGTCGCCGCGACGAGGTCCAAACCGGCCCTTCCGTGCGTGGGCAGGTTCAATGCGTTCTGGATCATTAGCATCGCGGTTTCTGCCGGCCGAAGAGGAATGAGCCGTGTTTCGCTCCCTCGACGGTAGGCCGGGCCGACAACGAATGCTGGAGGGGCCGGCGGGGCAAGTCGGTCCGGTCCGATCGACCGGACGTCCACGATCCAATCGTTCGTCTCGTATCGATCGATCTTCGGGTCGAGCTCCGGACGCAACTCAGGCAACAAAGACTGCGATCCAGTGTCGAGTTTCAATGGTTTGGGAAAGGGAACGACGTCGCCAGTAGCAGAATCGAGAGCAACGGCCTCGTCGGTCAAATAACGGAACCCTGCCCGGATCAGTCCCGCGACAAGCGTGCTCTTACCCGCCCCGGAGGGTCCCGGCAGCACGACGGCCCGGCCTCCGAGCTCGGCGCCGGCGGCATGGAGCAGCAGGGAGTGGTTCGATTGACTGATGACCTGCGAGTTGATGTGCCAGAACAGATAGGCGAGGACGGTACCCCCGTCGTTTGACCGCCGTTGCCGCTCACCTTCGAAGTACAGCGCGAAGTGCTCATCGGGGTCTGACCTACGGACGACCGCATATCGGTGCGCTCCACGACCCGTCCGGGCAAACGGCGACAGCACCGAGTCCAGATACCGGCCGAGGACGGGGTCACCGGTCTCGATCTCGAAGTCGTATCCGAGTGCGACGAAGCGGCTCGTGACATAGACCCGCGCGTTCAGCTGCCGTGCCGCCTCCGCACTTGCCGTACTTTCCAATGCCCCTCCGGTGGCCTTCCCCGTTGCAACGAAAACGCTACGCGGCAAGCCAGTCGCGAGCAAGACGTCCCTGCCACTTGGGCAGAGACGTCTCACACCTCGCCCTGAGCCTCTACCTGGCCGTGCTTCTCAGCAGGAGGTTGCGGGAGTGCAGCTCGTTTGTGCGGGCCCCGGGGTCGTGCACGGCGGGGTAGACACCGATCCGGTCGTGCATGCGTGGCAGGCGCAGCCTGTCGCGCCAGCGGTGGATTGCGCCAAAACAACAATGTCGGACCCACCGAGATTCACTCTCAGGCCGGTGACCGTGAGAACGCCGTTAGTGCACGTCTGTTCGTTGGTGTGGATCGTGAGCAGGCCAGGCACAACACCGACCGCGCCATTGCAGTTCGGAGTCAAGGTCAGGGGAGTACCACCTGTAACCGGGGTGAACGAGACATTCACGAAGGTGGTCCCGCCCTGCCCGCAGCACACGCAGGTAGAGATCACGTCAGCCGAGAGGGTTCCTAGAGTTCCCAGCGGCAACGGTCCGACACCGGCCACAAATGCGCTTGAGCTGCACGAACCGCTGTCCGCTTTACTGCACGCCACCGCGATTAGAGGGCTCGCAGGGACAAGGCAGTTGTTGGCGCACGCTGAGCCGCTAGTACTCGTCGTCTGGCCGAGGGGGATGGCGGAGTCAGGAAGTAGCCCAACCGCCGTGGCATTGGCATGACAGCTCGGACAGTTGCAGACCGGCGAGGCGCCGGCGGCGGAGCCGACTGTGACGATCGAGGGTGCCACCCATACCGCCCCACCGACGATGGCGCTCTTCTTCAGGAAATCGCGTCTGCTTTGGTCCACGGTTTGACCCCTTCTTCCCCTTTGGCACGATTCGGTCAGGAGTTAGCGTCGCATACCGGAGCCGAGCGACACATCGCCCAACCGACGTAATTTTTCTACGTACCCGGAGGTTCGCCGCTCGGAACACCCCCGCCAAGGCACTCTGGGTGGGGACGGATACTCGTAGAGGGGTCGCGTACCAACGAGCGATCCTTCTTTTTCAGAAGTTCTGCATAAAGCTTGAGAGTGATATCGATCACCCGGCGCTGGTCGAAATCGAGAAGCGCTTTAGCCCGAGCCGCTCTCGCCATTGATTTCCTCAGTTGGAGATCGGACGCGAGTCGACCAATTGCGCCCGCCAGAGCCCGAGCATCGTGTGGCTCGACCAGCAGACCGGTGACGCCGTCGTTGACGACTTGCCGACATCCGCGGATGTTGGTGGCCACGATCGGGAGAGACATCGCCGCGGCTTCCATGGCCGAGCGTGGAAAGCCCTCGCGGTGTGAAGCCAGCACGTAGACGTCTAGCGCGGCGTAGATGTCTTCGACGTCGGAGCGGTAGCCGAGGAAACGGACTCCTACCCCCTCGGCACGGGCGATTGAGGCCGCGTCGATGCCGTCACTCTTGGTGGGTTCGGCTGGTCCGGCTACCAGGATCATGACATTCGGGAACTGCTCGCGTAGTTCCGCGGCGGCGGCGAACAGTTCTCCATAACCCTTCTCCCACACCAGGCGGCCGATGGCGCCGACGACGACGTTGTCGTCTCGCGCGCCGATCTCGGCTCGGATCCGCCGGCGGGCGTCGTTCTTGGCGGCGGGAGAGAACCGGTCCAGGTCTATCCCGTTGCCGAGAAGCCGGAGCCGCTCGCGAGGTATGCGAAGCGCCGCCAGAGTCTCGATGTCCTCCGGATTCTGGACCAGTTCGGCGTCGGAAAAGCAGGCCGCTATCCGTTCGAGGCCGTAGACGACGGCTCGCTTCCGGAGACTGTCGTCGGAGGTCGCATAGAGCCCGTGCACGGTGTTGACCACTACCGGCACGCCGGCCGCGCGGGCGGCGATACGTCCATAGATTCCGGGCTTGGGGTTGTGGGTGTGCACGATGTCGGGCCTTAGGTCCCGCAAGAGGCGGTAAAACTCGGGGCCTGCGAGAGCGTCGTGGAGGGGTGCGAAGCTGCGGGTCGAGTGTGAGAGCGGGACGTGGCGTATGCCGTCGGCTTCGAGCTGTTCAACGAACGGACCGGGGGCAGAGGTGCCTATCACCTCGTAGCCGGACTGAAGGAATGCTTTCAGCTGCGGGCCGAGTAGAAGGGCGAGACTGATGTCAGTGGTCGTCACGTGCAGCAGGCGGTGACGCTTCGTTGTCCGGGCCTGTCCCGGTGGGCGGCTCATGTCGCTGCGGTCAGTGTTGCCCGGACAGCCAGGACTCGAACATCAGCACATCCCAAAGGTGGAACGGCCACTCGCCCCTCCCGGATACATGCTCGGACCAGAGTCGCCGGATCGGGGCCGGGTCGAAGAAGTCCTCACGGCGGAGCCTGTCCTCTCCGAGGAGCTCCTCGGCCCATTCCCGTAAGGGTCCGCGGAGCCAGTTGCCTAGCGGCAGGCCGAAGCCCATCTTCGGGCGGTCGGTCAAGACCGCCGGCACGTGGCGTGCCAGTACCTGACGGATCAGCCACTTGCCCTGACCCGCGTTCAGCTTCGCGTGCAGCGGCACTGACCAGGCGAACTCGACGACCCGATGGTCCAAGAACGGGACCCGGGCTTCGAGGCCGACCGACATGCTGGCCCGGTCAACCTTTACGAGTATGTCGTCGGGCAGGTAGGTCACGCCGTCGAGGTACATCATCAGGGAGACCGGGTCAGCGAGGTTGGGCCAGGAACCAGTATCGGTGAGAGCGGACGACGGTTCGTGGCTGCCGAGCACGAGGAGGGATGGCTCGGTCCAATGAGAGGTCACGCTTCGGTACATCTCGGTGATGTCTGCAGCAGGGAGAACCTGGGCCAACTTATGGACCTTGAGCCCGGGGACGCGGATATCGAAGCGATCAGGCAGGACAGGCCGGACCAGGTCGAAGATGTTGTCCCAGGTCCGTTGGGGCACTTTTCGCGTGGCCGCTGCGACAGCGCGGCGTAAGGGCTGGGGGAGGGGCCGGACCTTGCGCCAGATGCTCGGGCACCAGACGTAGCGGTTGTAGCCGCCGAACAACTCGTCGCCGCCATCACCTGAAAGCGAAACAGTGACGTGCTCGCGAGTGAGTTCGCTTATCAGGACGGTCGGGATTTGGGAGGAGTCCGCGAACGGCTCGTCGTAGATCTCGGAGAGACGGGGAACGACGTCGAGGGTGTCCTTCGGGGTGACCCGGAGTTCGACGTGCTCGGTGCCAAGGTGACCAGCCACGGCAGCAGCAGCGCTTGACTCGTCATAAGCGGGGTCGTCGAATCCGACCGTGAAGGTCCTGACGGGCAGGCCGCTCTGTCGCTGCATTAGCGCTACGACGGTGGATGAGTCGATGCCACCGGACAGGAAGGCGCCCAGAGGAACGTCAGACTCGAGCCGGAGGCGCACGGCGTCTTCGAGGAGCTCCTCGAACTGGTCGACAAGGCTTGCGAGGTCTTGGCTCCGTGCGATGATGCCCTTCTCCGCCACGTCGTGGAGGGACCAGTACTTCTCGAACCGGGGTGGTCTCTCGGGCTCGCCGTCGGCGCGGATCGTCACAATGGCTGCCGGCGGAAGCTTCCAAACTCCTTCATAGATCGAGTAGGGCGCGGGAACGCAGTTGTGGCGCAGATAGAGCGCCAGCGCATCCCGATTGATGCGTGCGGTGAAGGCGGGATGCTTTTTGAGTGCCTTCAGCTCTGAGCCGAACAGAAGGGTCCGGCCGAACCAGCCGAAGTAAAGCGGCTTCTCACCCATCCGGTCGCGGACCAGGTGGAGCCTGCGCTTGGCACGATCCCAGAGAGCAAAAGCGAACATGCCGTTGAGGCGCGGCAAGGTTGCCTCGAGCCCCCAGCGATCCAGCGCGGCCAGCAGGACCTCGGTGTCCGAGTGGCCCTTCCATCCCTCTCGGCTCGACCCGTTAAGGTCGACACGCAGGGCGCGAAAGTTGTACAGCTCGCCGTTATAGGTGACCACATACCGGCCGCTCGGTGAGACCATCGGCTGGTGCCCGTTGGCCGACAAATCGAGGATGGATAGCCGGCGATGGCCGAGAGCGATTCCTGCTTGCTGGTCGAGCCAGATTCCGGCATCGTCCGGTCCTCGGTGGCTGAGCGCATCGGCCATCTCCTTGACTGAAGCGAGCCAGTCGTCGGCGCCGCTGTCATCGAGGCGCAGCAAACCCGCGATGCCGCACACCGCCCGCTAGCCCCGCCCCGGCCTATCCACGATCCCAGGATAGGAGGCCGTCCGGCTCGACGGGGTACACATCGGGACATTCTGTGGGAAGATGGGACAAGCCGCCGAGTCGGGCAGACTCGGGCCGGGTATAGAGGGAGGCCGCGGGGAAGGGTGCAGTTGGTCCACGCCGTTGTGGTGGGGCTTGTGGTGTGGTTTCTGGTCGGTGGCCTAGCCCACCGGATCGTGCCGCGTGACGATCCGCGCATAAGAAGGTTGGTGAAGCCGGCGCTCGCCGTCAAGCTCCTGGCCGTGCCGGTGGAGTTCTACCTGGTAAAGCATCTCTACGGCGGAGTCGCCGATGCCAACGGCTACTACAACCAGGGCGTTCACCTGGCGAATTCGCTCAGGTCGGGCCACTTCACCTATCACGGCAGCCTCGTCGGCGACGGAGCGACCATCATCTCGGTAGCCGTGATCTTGGCGGTCATCGGGACCACGAAGCTCGGAGCAGCACTCGCTTTCTCGGGCCTCGCGTTCATTGGTTTGTGCTGCTTCTATCGAGCCTTCACGATCTGTGTCCCGGAGGGCAAGCACCGCCGATATGGCTGGCTCGTCTTCTTCTTTCCCTCTATCGTCTTTTGGTCCGCCACCTTCAGCAAGGAAGCGATCATGACGTTGGCGCTCGGGCTGGCGGCTCTGGGCGCAGCGAAGCTGCTGAGCTTCCGTCGCGGATCCGCCTGGATGCTGCTTGCCGGCTTGGGGATCGCTATGGCCATCCGGCCGCCGATCGCTCTGATCCTGTTGTCTGCGGTTGGGGTCGCATTCGTTCTTCGCCGTAGCGGACGACGGACGCCGCTCAGCCCCTTCAGCAAGATCCTCGGGATCGTCATCATCGTCGGCGGCGGTCTATTTCTGGCAACCAGGACGGCATCCTTCCTACACGTCAGCAAGCTGGACAGCAGCAGCGTTCAGCAGGTACTGAACAGCAATCAGGCCAACCTTCAGTCCGGCGGCGGCGAGGACGCAACCGGCTCAAGCTTCCAGGGAAATCTCTCTACCTCGCCGTCCGATTTTCCAAAGGACGCAGTGACCGTGCTGTTCAGGCCATTCCCCTACGAAGCTCACAATAACCAGGAGCTTGCCTCTTCGGCCGAAGGACTTGCGATCCTCATTCTCTTTTTGAGCTCCCTCCCGAGCATCGGAGGCGCGATCCGGCTGATCAGGCGACGACCGTATATCCCACTAGTCGTCCTCTACTCCGCTGCCTTCATCTATGCCTACTCGAGTCTCGCTAATTTCGGGCTGTTAGACCGGGAGCGGATACAGCTCCTCCCGTTCTTCTTCGTGCTTTTCGCTTTGCCGCCGAGAAAAGGCAGAAATCACGCTGTGGCGACAGGCCGAACTCAGGCGGCTCTGACTACCCATCTCCGATGACTCGAGGAACCAGCATGGGCCAGGTGAGCGAGGGGCCAGCGCCCACCTGAATCTGGTCCTTCAGAGCCAAGCTCCCGCAGCCGGATTACCCGCCACCGGGTCAGCGCACGCTGCTTTGATACACCGCTGGAAATAGCGGAAGAGGCCTCAAGTCCCTCCTGTATTCGACAGATACAGGAGAAATGCGGTTAAAGGGGAACAGGCTCCCCGAGACAGGGTCTCTGCGCACGTCTTTGACGCGGAGAATCCTCCTCCTCGTTGCGCTGTTTCTCTGCGGCCTGATCATCGGGGTATCTCACGGTGACGTCCCGGTACAGGCACAGCCAGGTCCGTCAAACCCCGGTTCACCCCAGATCTCCAGTTCTTCGGCGCCATCGGGCGCCCCGATGGGAGCAAACTTCTACGGTTCGACCGGTGCCATTCGACTGAACAGTCCCATCGTGGGGATGGCAGCAGCTGCAGACGGAACCGGATACTGGATTGTCGGATCTGACGGTGGTCTGTTTTCGTTCGGGCCAGGTGCCAACTTCTTCGGCTCGCTGGGGGCCACGCATCTGAACGCGCCGATCGTCGGGATCGCCGCCGATACGGCTACCGGCGGGTACTGGATGGTCGCCTCAGACGGAGGGGTCTTCGCGTTCAACGCACCCTTCTACGGATCGATGGGCGGTGTCCACCTAAATAAGCCGGTTGTGGGTATGGCGGCGGTGCCGGGCGGTGGTGGTTATTGGTTGGTGGCTTCGGACGGTGGCATCTTTACTTTTGGGCCCGGTGCAGGCTTCTACGGCTCGACTGGCGCGACTCCGCTTAACAAGCCGGTTGTGGGTATGGCGGCGGTGCCGGGCGGTGGTGGTTATTGGTTGGTGGCTTCGGACGGTGGCATCTTCACCTTCAGTCCTAGCGCAGGCATCCAGATCACGACACCCGGCGTCGTCTACATCCCGCCAGAGTCCATTGCTGCCAATTGCTCGACCGATGTAGCCCCAGCGCTTGACGCGTGGATTGCCAGCCTTCCGAACGGAACGAGCACCAGTCCAACGGTCGTGTCGTTCCCGTCAACCGCGTGTTACGAAGTGGAAGAGACGATCCCGATCTGGCAGCAGTCCTGGGTCACTGTTCAAGGGAATGGCGCAAAGTTTGAAGCCCTAACCAACGGCACGGGCGCGCCCTATATAGGGATCGATTACGGCGAGCCTGATGGTCCGCACTATCCGTACTATATGGTGCCTAACCTCGTTGGCAGCGGAAACAACAACAGCAGAGCGTTCATGCTCATCGATGATTCGACGAATATCACCGTCAACGATGTGAACTTCACCGGGCCGCAAAACTGCACCGACACGCCCTACTACAACTGCTACGACTCGGCTCTTGAAAGCCAAGCCGGATTCATTGTGTCCAGTGGCTCAAACATCACGATTAAAGGGAGCACGATCAGCCATGTGTGGGGTGACTGCGCCCAAGTCGGGGGCTTCACCGCAGACTCAGGGGTACACGGTTGGCTCAACGGTTGGACATTCACCGGCAACCATTGCGACCATCTGGCACGGCACGGCTGGTCGTCCAACGGTGGCGAACATTTCGCTTTATCCGGTAACACCTTCTCACAGGTCGCTTACGACGCGATGGACATGGAGGATGACGGTAACTCGCCGACCGACCCAGTTGGTTGTACGACGGGCTGCTCTGGGGCCGGGTGGGCGAACGTCACCGAGCACGGCGACACCTACTCTGGAGTGGCTTTCTTCTCAATAGCGGTCCAGTGCGGACCCGACTGCACCGCCGAGAACATCACGTTTGACCACAACAGCTACGATAGCCAGGCTGGACCGGAGGTCACGGTCAACGGACTGAACCCCGACCCTTACGTCCAGAACATTCGGGTTACGAACAACACCTGGGACACGCCATTCCAATCCTCCTATGTCGATTCGGTCGACTTCCAGCTCGTGACCGGTGGGCTGATCGCCGGGAACACCATGCCGCAAAACTGTTACGACCAGGACATCAACGGCACCCTCTTATGCAACCCGACACCCCCGCATGTCTATCAGCAGCCTGTTGCCATCAGCATCCAAGGCTCGACCAACGTGTCCGTGCAGAACAACAACGTCGAGGACGCCGCCCAGGTGCTCGAGATAGACAGCAGCAGCAACGGTCAGGGAGTCTGGTCCGGGCCTCCGTCGTCGGGGATCTCCCAGTGCGGCAACAGCTATGGATCCAACGCGGCACCTCAAAGAGAGACGGTCTGCTAGTCAGACCGTGCTCGTGACGCTGCAAGCCTTCGCGCTACGACAGAACTCGCGATCGCCTGATCGACGCGGTCGGGGGAAGCCTCTGATGTAGGGGCCGTCGACTGTGGCGTCTCCGCTGCGATTTGAGGTTCGTCGCGAATCAAGTATCCGGGCGAGATCAAGGGACACGCGCCAAGATGTAGGGATGCGAACAGCGGTGTCAGGCGGGGCAGGGTTCATCGGATCCAACCTGGTCGACGTGCTCTTAGCGGCCGGCCACGAGGTGACGGTGCTAGACAACCTCAGCACCGGATATGCCGAGCACGTCAACGCCGACGCCAGGCTGCTCACGGTAGACGTCGCCGATGCCGACGCCGCACTCGAAGCCACGAGGGGTGCGGAGGTGGTCTTCCACCTAGCTGCCGCGCGTGCGGTGTTGCGATCCGTTCAAGACCCACTCTCGACCGACCGTTCCAACACACGGGGAACCCTCTCGGTACTGGAGGCTGCAAGGCAGAACGGGGTACGACGGGTCATCTGCGCTTCGTCGTCGTCTGTCTACGGAGGCGCGTCGATAACGCCGACCCCGGAATCAGCACCTCTGATGCCCCGCTCGCCGTATGCAGTCTCCAAGATGGCGGGCGAGCACTACGCCCGTGTCTACTGGGAGCTGCACGGTGTTGAGACCGTATCTATTCGGTTCTTCAATGTGTTCGGACCCCGCCAGCGCCCCGATAGCGCATACGCTGCGGTGATTCCCATCTTCATTGCGGCGCTCCGCGCTCGCTCGGAAATAGAGGTTCACGGTGATGGTTTACAGAGCCGTGACTTCACGTACGTCGATGACGCAGTAGCCGGCATCGTCTCGGCGGCGCAGACACCCTCGGAGATATGCGCGGGCCACGTCTACAACATCGCGGGAGGCAGCGAACACAACCTGTTGGAGATCGTCACCATACTCGAACGGTTGACGGAGACGCAGGCGTCGCTGAGACACGTCGAGCCCCGAGCTGGCGACATTCGCCGCAGCCGGGCCGACCTGGCGGCTGCAGCAGCGGATCTCGGATGGTCCCCGGCCGTTGGATTCGAAGAAGGCCTCGCACGCACAGTCGCCTGGTTCACCGAGCGATAGCTCACAGGTGCTCGACGTTCGCACCGTCCAAACGATGGCGGGTGTCAAAAATGAACTTCGCGTGGCCTTTCACTATCTGCCAGTCGAACACATCATGATCGGTCAGAACGATCACGCAATCAGCCCAGCAAAGCTCCTCCGCGGTGAGGTCAACAAGGGTCATTCGGGGATCAATTCGACTTGGCTCGACATAGGGGTCGACCGCACGGACTTCGGCACCGAGTCCAACAAGTTGGTCGGCTACCACCAGAGCCGGCGATTCCCTGGAGTCGCCTGTGTTTGATTTGTAAGCGAGGCCCAGCAGAAGGAGTCGCGTGCCGTTGACAGGTAGCCGGCGCCGGTTCAACGAAAGTGTTACCCGCCGTACCACATAACGAGGCATATGGTCGTTCACGTCGTTGGCAAGCTCAACAAATCGGAAGGTCTCGCCGGCCCTCCTTTTCACCCTCCACGACAAGTAGCTCGGGTCCACGGGGAGGCAGTGTCCGCCGACCCCTGGACCGGGCGTGAACCCCATGAAGCCGAAGGGTTTCGTTTTGGCCGCCTCGAGTGCCTCCCACACGTCGATGCCGAGATCGGCTGCAAACATCGCAATTTCATTGACCAACGCGACGTTGACGTGACGGAACGTGTTCTCGATGAGTTTGACGAGCTCGGCTTCCTGGGTGCGGCTCACGGGGACAGTCGATCCCACCAGGCTGTCGTAGAACGCTCTCACGCTGGCAAGGGACTCATCATCGATCCCCGATACCACTTTTGGTGTGTTCATCAGCGACCAAACCCGGTTGCCAGGGTCGATGCGCTCTGGGCTGTAGCCGACGTGGAATGCCTCTCCCGCCGTCAATCCGGAGGTCTCCTCGAGAATCGGTACCAGCAGCTCGACCGTCGTTCCGGGGTAGGTGGTCGACTCGAGTACGACTGTAGATCCCCGGCGAAGGTTGCGACCAAGCAGCTCGCCCGCGCTTTCTATGAAGGAGAGGTCGGGCACCCCTTCTCTCAGTGGCGTGGGCACGGTGATCACGCCGACATCGAAGCCCCCGCAAGCTTGGCCATCGGTCGTCGGGAGGTACCGCCCGCTGGCCAGAGCCAAGTTGAGCACCTCTGACCGCACGTCCTCCACGTACGAGTCCCCCGCTGCAAGTCGTTTTACCCGCTGCTCATCGACATCGAAGCCGACGACGTTGTGTCCCACCGCCACTGCCCGCATAGATAGTGGTAGCCCCACGTACCCTTGTCCAACGATTACCACGAGCGGCATGCCCCAGCCCCCTTAGATCCCCGTATCCAACAGAATAGACCGACCCTCGTAGTTCGCAAGCGTCGAGTCCGATCAGTAGCCCGCCAGGACTCCGTATTTGCGACCGGTCTCGAGGCTGCGCCCGAAGATCCACATGCTCAAGGGCAGCAAAACTACACAGAACCCAAACAGCAGCAGGATGGCTTCGCCGGAGGTCGGCCCATAGACGTGGCTTGAATGAGCCATCAACACCTTCCTCATACCGGCATTCAGGTAAGTATTTGGAAAGAACCAGGCGATCACCCGCAGAGGCAGCGGGAAGACGTTGATGGGCACGAAGACCCCGCTGAGAATTTGCGCCGACATCCCGTAAACGGTGGCTATAGGGTCACCTCGCTTGGCCAGAACACGCAGCGCTCCTGCTGCGACTCCAATCACGAGGCTGCTTCCCATCGCGAGAACCAGGAGCCCGGTCAGAGCAGCCAGGTCATGTATGCCTATCGCTGCGCCGAATCCCCAGGCCGCCAGCAGGATCACCAGGCCATTCGCGAGCCGGTACAGCATGGGCCAGGCCGCAAGGGCGACCGGAATCAGGCGCCAAGAGATTGGCTCAATGAGCAGCATCTCGAGCCGTCCTTGCTCGATCGCCCATTCCAACTCCTGGCCCAGACCGAGGATGCCACCGCTAGTGATTTGGCTTGCGGCGAGGCCGATGGCTGAGAAGGCAAGATAACCCGAACCGAGACTCGCCGAGCTAACGGTGAAATGGGAAAGAAACAAGAATCCGACGAGCTGGAACAGGGCGCCGAGCTGTAGCAGAACGAACGACAACGGATAGCTGAACGTGGCGCGGGCACCCATCCTCAGGAACGCCCAAGTGACGGTCCCGGCTCTCTGGACACGAGACGGGACGAATGCCGACGTCAACGTTGCGGTCACGGCGCGTTGACATCCCTCTCGCGACCGCCGACGCGCTGCAGTAGGTCCAGGATGAGATCCCGCAGCGGGAGTCGGGCTTCCTCGATCGCCAACATGCCTTCGAGCAGACCGTCTAGCCGGGATACAACGGTGCCGACCGTCATTTCGGTCAAGGCCGAGAACTCGGTTGGCCCGAGGTCCGGGTTCCAGACGATCTCCAGTTCAGGAAGGAGTGATAGCTGCCGTTCAGCCTGATCCTTTTGGCCGACAGTCGCGAAGCGAAGGTTGATCGTTCGCCGTCGCGTCTGAGTCATCAGCGTCTCGAGGTCGCCGTCGAAGATGATGTTTCCACCGAGCATAAGGACGACGCGGCCGCGAAGCGCTTCGATCTCATCCAGCCGATGTGAACTAAGCAGAACGGCGATGCCATCGTCGGCGGCGACCTTCTCGATGACCTGGAGGAGTTCATACGAGCCCACCGGATCAACGGCCGCGGTGGGCTCATCGAGGATCAGGACGCGGGGGCGGTGAAGGAGCGCACGGGCCAGTTGGAGAC
Source organism: Acidimicrobiales bacterium (assembly GCA_036378675.1). NCBI lineage: Bacteria > Bacillati > Actinomycetota > Acidimicrobiia > Acidimicrobiales > Acidimicrobiales bacterium. The sequence goes on along the minus strand of DASUWA010000016.1, from coordinate 20,914 downwards.
GGGCTCGCATACCCGCTGACAGCGCGAATCCGACCCTCTCCGCGGCGCCGCTTAGACCGACGATCTCGAGGACTTCGTCGATTCGTTGGCGCAATGGACGACCGCTCAGGCCTGCCAACTGACCGTGGAAGAGCAGGTTGTCGACCGAGGAGAGACGAAGATACAGAGTCTGGTCGCCGGAGGGGACGAACCCGATCAGAGCCCGAGCCGAGCGAGGAGCCGATGACACGTCGATTCCGTACACCCGAACGAGGCCTGACGTAGGCGACGTCAAACCGGTGAGCACTCTGAACAGAGTCGACTTGCCGGCACCGTTGGGCCCAACGATGGCACAGATCTTTCCTGGTGCCACAGCAAGTGAGATGCCTCCAAGGGCAGTGACCGGGGAGGAGATAGCCGATCTCAGAAGGATCCGCATCCACCCAGGGGAGGGAAGGTAGACCTTTGTCAGGTTCCGAACGTCCACCGCCCACTCCACATGCATATTGTCCCACGACGGGAGCCACCGCACGCAACCGCTGGACCGATAGACACACGAGAACGATCGGAACCCATCAGGCGGGAAGACCTTGGTCGGCCCTGCGATGTGCCGATTACGGCCCATATCCCTTCTGGCTTCGCCCAAGGTTGTTGGCTGCGGCCACAAAGCCCTTCGCCAGCCTGTTACTCTCGGCATGGACAATCTGTCTGGCTGACAGACCGATCGGGCATGGAGAGCAAGGGGTTAGGCTGGTTAGGGGACCAAGTCGGCGCGGACGTCATCCGTCACGTGCCTCAGCGCCATTCTTCGTGGATGAGGGCCTGCCGGCTCGGCCTTCGTCCTCCTGAGCTATCCAGTGCCTCGGCCGATTCGAGTTCTGTGGTTGATCAAGGGACTTGACCTTGGTGGCGCGGAGCGTTTGCTCACCTCCGTTGCAAAGGTCGCTGACCACGAGAGATTCAGATATTCCGCTGCATACGTCCTTCCATCGCGGGCCGGCGCCGTGGCGGACTTGGAGTCGGCTGGAGTCGTCACCAAATGCCTCGGCAGCGACCGTCATCTCGATTTGAGATGGGCGGCCCGCCTTCGTGCGCTTCTCCGCTCAGAGTCCATCGACATACTCCACACCCATCTGCCATACGTGCAGCCGATCGGCAGCCTTGTGGCACGGACGCTCCCGCGAGCCGAACGACCACAACTCGTCTACACGCAACACAACATTTGGCATGGGACTAGGTGGCCTAGCCGTTGGGCTAACCGGATCACCCTGGGGCTCAACGATTCGATTATCGCGGTGTCCAATACGGCCCGTGACGCCATGCCGCGAACACTTCGTGATAGGGCCGAGGTCGTCATCCATGGGGTCCCAGTAGCCGAGGCACGATCCGCGAAGGAGTTCCGCCAGGCTGTGAGAGCAGAGTTGAGGGTGGCAGACGACGAGGTGCTAGTCACCTCAGTCGCGAACTTCCGACCCGAAAAAGGACACACCTTGTTGCTCGCGGCGGCCCAAGAGGTCATCGGCCGCGGCCTTCCGGTACGGTTCGCGCTTATCGGCCACGGGCCGTTGGAAGACGAGGTGAGAGCACTCCATAGCCGTCTCGGACTAGGTGACCGCGTACAACTGCTCGGACTTCGACGCGATGTTTTCCGGGTCCTAGCTGCCTCGGACGTGTACGTGCTGTCGTCTCTTCACGAGGGATTTCCTGTCTCAATCATGGAAGCGCTTGTCATGGGTCTACCAGTCGTGACGACTGACGTCGGCGGGGTGCTAGAGGCGCTCCGGGACGGGGTGGATGGTCTGGTCGTGCCACCCCGACGGGCGGACCTTCTGGCCGACGCCATAGCGCGGGTTGTTCGGGACGGAGATCTGAGGAGGCGTTTGACGGAGGGTGCCAAGACGCGAGGCGATGCATTCGATGTGACCGTGGCCGTCCGTCGCATCGAGACGCTCTACCGGAGTCTGGCCGATCCGTGACTCAGCTAATCTTGGCACCGCCGCACACGCACCATGCTTCGTGGATCACATCATTCGACGCTCGTCGGTCGATATCAACTCTCGCCAATCTTTGACATCCAAGCCGACCTTCCGTTCGCCGGGGAATGGGTTCGGCAGTAGTTCGAATCGACCTTCGTAGATGTGATCGAGCATGCGCAGCCTCACTTCGAGTCGTGCCATAAGGAAGGCATCGGGACTCATGGCATAGCGACCACCTCTTGACCCCAGCCGACGCAGCCTTGCCTCCGTGTGGTCGCGGTTGCGAAATGGGAAATGATGCATAAGGAGGCTCGCCGAGAACTCTCGTGCTCGCCGTCCGTCTTTCGTCTTGACCGTGTGATGCCCGTGAAGCGGCACGACATCACCGGGCTCACGCACCCGTATGAGCTGATGTTTCCAGTGGCCCATGCTGCAGTACGGGTTTCGGTACCACGTCGCCAAGGGCAAGGAAAGCAACGGGTGCTCGCGAACCTCGTAGTCTCGCGGACCTCTGGGATAGTGCTCGAGAACTCGACTTCCCACCACGTCCACCCAGTCCGGAAGTTCCTCCACGAGCTCTCTGATCGTTGCCCCATTAGGACCGCGCGGAAACTCGTCGCCGTCTGCGATTACCCACCATACATCTCGACCTTCATCGTAGGTCTGCTGCCATATTTGCGTCGCAATCTTTGCAGTCATTCCCGTTTCACGAAACGTTTCGTGAGGGTCCCTCGTGACTTCCGCACCGGCCTCGAGTGCCTCGCTTACGGTCGCGTCGTCGCTACCGTCATCGACTACAAAGACGCGATCTACCCCCTGGTCCAGGAGGTTACGGACTCCTGCATAAATCACATCCTCTTCATTCCAGACGGCCATGATGCCGAAGATCAGCGGGCGCGTGCGCCCGGGCGTTGTCGGGCCTGGGCCTGGACCCTGCAGTTGCCATTCATCGATACATCGACGCCGTGCGGGGTGATGAGGCGCATTACGACGACGGAGGTGGGCGCTCACCAGTTCGATCGTATGCCTAGGGATATCCTTCGGGCGCGGGCTTAGGGCGACAGGTATCGAGCTCTGTCCATCACTGCTGTCGGTCGGCAAAAGCGCCCGGCGGATTTTGCTGAGCGACAATCGCTGATCACGACTCCGCACGCCCACCACTTCGGTCTCCTTTACGAATAGTGGAATCTTTCCGTTGCTGTTCAAGAAGGTACTCATATTGCTCGAGATATTTCGGCCCGATCGCTCCGATGTCGTAGCGAGCCGAGATCCAGCGCCGAGCCGACTCACTCATGGTCTGCCTGAGTCTTCGGTCGCCAATTAGTCGGCTGATGCCCGATACGAGTCCCTTCCTGTCGCCGGGCGGGACCAGGTAGCCCGTCACACGATCTAGGACGACTTCACTAACGCCGGCCACGGAGAAGGCGACGACGGGTACACCAGCGAATCCGGCCTCGATGACTGAAGCTGGCATCCCTTCTATGCGGCTTGCGAGCAGCATGACATCACTTGCCGCAAGAAGATCACCGACATCCTCACGTGAGCCAAGCATCAATACGCGGTCTCCGATTGCAAGATCACGGATACGGGCTTCGACTTCGGCGCGAAGCGGACCATCTCCGACAATCAGATGACGACATTCGGGCTCGTCGTGGATGAGACAGGCGGTGACCTCCACGTGTTCAAGCGGGTCTTTCTCCCAGGTCAAGGCACCCAAGGAGATAATCACCGGTGCGTTGACAGGTATGCCGAGCCTTGCACGGATCACGTCACGATCCAATCGTGGGGCCACCCGTCCTGGTTCGCACGCACTCGGAATCATGACAACTCGGTCAGCAGGGATCCCGTAAAGGCTGACAATCTCAGTCTGAACACTCTCCGCAACTGCGATGATCCGTGCCGATCTTGAGAGTATGAAGGCATAAGCCCACCGACGCGGGCCCCTCCTGATCCAACTTGGAGGTGAGCCTATCGCTCGTTGCACGACTGGAGCCGGATACCCAATTGTCGCCGCTGCCGTGTACTTCAGCGTGTCTCCTCCGTGACCTTGAATTATGTCTGGGTCTGTCCGCCGCACTAGCCGCCAAAGACCGAACAGGATCCGTAAGTCGACTTTGAGCAGTGGTAAGAGTGGACCACGGCGCGGAAGTGCTGACGTTGGAACTGGAAAGTCAACCCCGCCTTCGATCGTTGAGCCCAAGATGACGACGTGCTGCTCGACAAGGTGCTTGTTCAGTACAGACATGAGCTCCGATGCGAAGACCTCGGCGCCGCGCCGTCCATTCGAGTCGACAATGTGCAGCAACCGCATCTTCATATCGGTCAGCGCTTCGAACCTCGGGCTTGGAGTTGATCCCAAACGCGCATCACTTGGTGCTCCCACGACACTGTGCGAACCTTCTCTCGCGCCCTCTGCCCGAGTTCAGACCGAAGGCCTTCGTCCCGATAGAGCCGGTCGATTCCTTTCGCCAGCGCTCCGGAATCGCCGGGAGTGACAAGGAGCGCATCCTGACCATGAATCAGCAATCGCTCAATCTCGCCAATACGTGGGGCGACGATTGGCCGGGCGCACGCCATGTACTCACGCAGCTTGATCGGAGAGTAATGGAACTCGTCGTGAGACTCGCTTGCGACGACAGCGACGTCCATAGCGGCAATGTATTGAGGGACCTTCGCATGAGGAACCGTCCCGCTGAAATACACGCGGCGAATACCCAGATCTTCTGCCAGTTTCTGGATCCGGTGCCGCTCCTGTCCGTCCCCCACGAGAAGAAGGGCTAAACACGGAATTGCATCCTGCAACCTCGCCACCGCTCTTATCGTCAAATCAAGACCGTGGAATGGTCTGAAACTTCCCATCCAGCCCACAACGAAGCACCCAGCAAGGTGGGCCTCTTCGCGGACCCGGTCACCTGAAATTGTCGGACTAAACCGGTCGGGATCTACACCCGTCGGCGTGACAATCACGCGATTCTCGGCGGCACCTCTTCGACACACTTCATGAGCCACGTGGTCAGAGACACATGCAACAAGATCAGCTGATCGAAACTGTGGCCTCTCGGCGAATTGCTCCACGACTTTGCCCCATCCTGGCCTGTGTACGCCCGACTTGCGGTCTTCCCACACGATTGGAGCGTCGACGAACAAGACGAGCGGTCGTTGAACCGCGCTGGCGATCTCCAGGCCGGACGAACTGAAGAGACCGTGATGCTGCCAGACAAACTTAACGTCTCCTGTCACTGGGGGTAACCGACGGATCGCGCGACGAAATTTGACTGCGCGCGCCAATTCCCGGACGTCCTTGTACGCGGTAATCGCGACCTCGGGGATCCACGGACGCCACCAGCGCGTGGGGTTGGAGGTCAGGCCTTGCCGTGAGGCATGCAGAAGCGCCTCCTCCGGCGTAAAGCTTCCCTCGGGAGTGAGGATCCAAGCTCGACCCCAAATAGACTGGGCGGCGGTCGCCCACGACGCGCAGGTGATCCACAGCGCGACGGGACCCGAATCCCCGCTAGTCGGTACCTGGGAGACGAAGATAACGCCAGCCTGAACCGTGCTATCGCGAAGTTCATCTCCATCCGGACTCGCCTCCGCTATCGTTCCACGTCCAACGCCGGTCACGTGATATCCCAATATTCGAAGGATGCGCCAAGGAGCTCACGCAGCTCAAGCGCGTCCTCGGCGAGTCTCTCAGCCAGTCGCTGGCATATGTCATCAGTCATTACGAAGTGTGATGGATTGACTCCACGTGTTCGCAGCGGGAGCGTCTTGTCTTTGATCCGATCTGGGACTCGACGGGCGATAGCATCGTGGCCCGGGATCTTCTGCGCGATGGTGAAGCCGTGTCGTAAGACCCGTTTCTCGCTCGTGGAGTGGAATTCCTGATTGAGCACCTCATGTGGCCACGAATTGTCAATATGTAGAAAATTGGCCATGCACTCCGCGGTAGCTCGGCGATCGTGGCGGAGATCTTCAGATTTCAATACGAGGATTTGTGAACGATCGAAGTAGTCGAGGTATTGCCGCAGTTGCAAGCCATACCGACTGAAGTTCAGATAGGAAGGATCAGAGAGCACAGCTCCGCTGAGGGAGCGACGTTCGAGGCCCAGAAGTCGCTGATGCAGGTACTGTGAGTGGATTCGATCAATTGGGTGTCTCACGAGGTACACGATGCGGACGTCCGGGACCACAGAGGCAATACGCTCAGGCACACCTTGGTGAACGGGCCATTTGGAATAGCTCGTAGATGCCTCGCCGATCACCTGCGCGGCCCCCGTCCGAGCGAAGTGACTTTCGTACCACTCAATACCTCTAGGCCAATTGAGCTCCTTGACGAAGAAGTCAATCTCCTTCGGAACCGACATGAAGACCTGGGGATGGGCGCGCAGGTACTCCCAGAGGCTGTCCGTGCCTGCCTTCATGGCGCCGATCAGCAGAAAGTTCGGCAACATTTCTCTAGTCCTCGAACGCAAGATGCCCCAAAGATCGTCACTCCGCATGGTCCAATTCCGCGTTGACCGTTTACCCCCAGGCGACCCTGAACTAGCCCCCGAAATCCGTAAGTCGTTATCTTTCTTTGCCCTCGTCAGCTCACCACAGCGTAGCGGCTTCCAGGCCGCGGCCCAAGCCAGAGTGTCTAAAACGGCAACCGATCGATGACGCTATGTAGTGTGCGCACTGATCCTTGAAGGCTTATCCGTTGCTCGAGCAACGCGACTCGGGATTCTTTCCCCAGTTCCAGGTTACGATCAGCGGTTCCTCAAAATAGATCGCAATCCCTCTTCTACATGGCGTCCCAATTTCGTAACACGGAGACGGGACACCGGCGCCAAACACATTAACGCCTTCGTCTCATCTGAAAGGGTCGATATGCCTAAAGCTAGGCGCAGGAGCCGGCTTAGCAACATGTTGTCGCTCAATATGTCCGCTCTGGTCATGTTCGCCAAGGGGCCGCTCATTGTTCCATTAAAGAGGAAGACACTTATCGGTGAAGACTGCATGATCGCTGCGGGTGGCTCCAAACGGGAGAGGAGACGACGCCATTCATACCACTCAATCGGCACCATTCGTTTTCGTGGAAACCTGTAGTAATCGAAATGATCAAGATGTTCGCATAGGCTGTCTGAGCCAAGAGCCGCCCAAGGCAAAGTCGTCCAATCGTCAGACGACGCCAGTACCTCGTCCTGAGCTCGACGCCAAGCGCGTATCAACGGGGCATTGGGGCGGGCGGCGAACATGCCGAGGCTAAAACGCTCAGCAGATACGACGCTATCCCGGGCGAGAGGTTCGACGAAGATACGCAGCGGCATCATCAGAACGGTGTCTGCGTCGATCCATGTTCCGCCATACCGCTCAATTAGCCGGACCCGTGCATAGTCGCTGCGCCGGACCGGGTTCCCAAGCCCCCGCCAAATGATGGGAGAACAATCTGGAAGCCAACTGAACACGGTCTCTTGGTCGAGTTCGTGAAGAAGCATGTCATCATCTAGATTCGCCTTGATCGTCTCAAGACAAACATCTAAGTACGGTGGCTTTCGCTCACCGGGTAGCGTTTCCCAATACATCCACACATGGCTTGTCCTCGCATAGTAGTGGGAATCTTGGAGGTCTGACACGGCATCCGTTCATTCCACATAAAGGAACGGTACAGCGATTGGATATATCATTTGGTGCTCCGTTGCTGGGCTGAACCCTCGGTTTATTATCACGACATTGGGATATGTTACGTTCGCGGAAGTGTTATAGCTGTCTTGCGACCCGACCCTTTTCCACACTAAAGATTACAATAACGGGAGTCAACACCGACTTTGGTTCTTTCTGGCGCAGCAGCACCATGCCTCAGCCCGTTGGCTGTGCCTCCTCCACGAGTCAGGACGGGCGCTTCTTGCTACCCATCACCCCACCATTATCCGCAAGGGTTCCCAATCCGCAGACCATGTATCCAGTGGTATACCCGCCTAGCCTGCCAGACGTAGTACCCAGGTAGAGAGTGCAGTCCGCGCCATGTAATATCCTACCGTGGGTGTCCACGGTCCTGGTATATCGGCGGGCTTCGTCGCTGCCATTCGGGAATGCCATCCTCATCAAGCTCGAGGTGGACGTCTGACCAACAGGACACCTGCCTGTGCTCCAATACGGTCTCGGGACGAGTACCTCGGCTCCTTCCAGCACAGTGCATACCTTGGCCCCAGGCTCATCATCCGGTCACAGTGGATCTCTACGGCGTACTGATCACCTATCAGAGGCCCGATGCGTTGGAATACTCACTCCAGCAGATCCACACCCAGAGCCCCCGACAGCTCAAGAAGCTCGTGGTTGTTGACAACGAGCGGTCTCAGGTCACTCACGACCTCGTTTCTGACTTCAGCGACCGCGGGCTTGCAGTCGATTACCTCCCCGCTCGGGACAATATTGGACCAGCCGGGGGCCGAGCGCTCGGGGCCCAGCATCTGCTGACTGAGGCCTCAGACGATGATTGGGTCGTGTTCTTCGACGATCGAAGAGCGCTTCCGAGACCCTCAACCCTGAGCGAACTCGGCGACTTTGCCGATCAAATGCTGGCCCACGATCCCGCTACCGCGGGCGTGGGCCTTGCGGGAGCCCGCGTCGACCTGCGGCGCGTCCGAGTGCGGATGCCGGCTGCGCATGAGCTCACAGGCCCAGTGAGGGTCGACACCCTATACAGCAATCGTTTTCCCACTTTCCGCGTGGCGGTGATCCGCCGACACGGAAGTGACGACCCCAGATTTTTCTGGGGATGGGAAGACACCGAATATTGCCTCCGTCTTGGTGAGCTCGGGCATGCTCTTTACATGCACGGGGCGCTTTGGAGCGAACTCCGAGAGAAGATGTCTACGCCGGGATTTCAGCACGTACGGATCCGGGTAGAGGAGCCTGAGTCGCGGCGTTATTACTCGCTCCGGAACCTGATCCGTATCCTCATTGAGCGTGGGCACTACTTGGCAGCCTTTCGGGTCGCGCTCATCTCCGGACTCGTCAAGCCGTTAGTCAATATCCCGATAGCACCGCGCCATGCTGTAAGAAACCTTAAGCTCAATGTAAGCGCCTTACGTGACGGCTTGACCGGCAGGATGGGTTGTACGATGCCTATGGAAGCCCGTCGTCTGCCGCTTCGGACCTTCGAGGTAAATTGAGCGCACTCAAGAGACTTGTTGAACGGGCGCTCAAGCCACTGGTTCGGGCGGGGGTGAGACCACCGAGCTTCGTCCGCCGCTACTGGATTACAGATAGGCCGCGGCCAAGGCGAACGTCACCGCTTTCCTCCTTTCGGTTCTTTGGAATCATGACGACTTGGTTCGATGCCGACGTCATCGAAGCTACGGTCAAGAACGCCCTCCTTCAAGGTTGCGAGGAGGTGTACATCCTCGACAACGACAGCCCCGACGACACCGTCCAGATCGCCCGATCTGCTGGCGCGGTCATAGAGCGTGTCTACGCTACAGAATACTTTGACGACGTACTCAAGACACGGCTTATGAACGAGACGGTCCAAGCCATCTCAGAACAGTCCGGCGACGACCATATCTGGTGGCTCTATTTGGATTCAGACGAATTTCACCATGGTCCATATGGATTGACCGTGCGCGAGTACTTAGACAGCCTAGATCGTTCATTTAGAGTCGTTGGAGCTACTGCTTTTGACCATTTCCCGCATGCGGTTCCCGAATACGAGTCGGGGCGCCACCCCCTTGATTTTCAGCCGCTCTGCGCGGCGCGCCCGCTACCTTCGCTGTTTGACATTTGCTGGCTACACCACTGGAAGCATCCTCTTATTCGCTGGGACCGCGGAGCTCCATCACTTCTGCCGACCGTCGGGTTTCACTTCGTTAAGGCCGATTTCCAGCTCCTGGAGCCGCGCCAGGGAATCTTTTTGCACCATTTCCAGTATCGTCAGGAATCAGTCACCCGCGGTCGCCTGGAAGCGGCCTGTGGCGTCCCACTCGGGGCGGCGGATCCGCCAAGAATCGCTCTCTACGACCAGCAAGTCGGTGCCTCCGATCTCACCCGGCGATGGCGCAACTTGGACGCCGTCTACCAGCATCGCTGGTCCGAGGTCGATCATCAGGGAAGTCCGGGGGTACCTTTGGGCGTGAAGCCCCGCCCCTGGACGGATCTCGTGCCTCCGGTCCACACACGAATATCGCGGTGGTACCCGACTCAAAGTAGCCGCTCCTCATGAAGGCGGGCCGACCCCCTGACCGATGTTCGAACCGCGTCCTAAGCAAGGTGACAACCGGTATAGCCGTGCACCACTTCTGGGTTCTTGGTAGCCGCGTCGCTTAGTCAGACCTGTCTCAACCTATTGCGGAAGGTTACGTGATGCGCGTTGGGGATCGACGTCATAGCCAAGGATGGATGTGACAGATTCGGGCACGGAAAGCACGGCTTCTGATGGTGGCGCGGTCAGGGTCGTCCTCGTCTTGGGCTCCGACCATCCCGACGCTTGGATACGACGAGTAATCGAAGACTGCCTGTCCTCTCCTGCTTGTCGCCTCATCGCTATTCTGATCGCGGGCACCATCGCCCGTGGAGCGTTGTCAGCTCGACCAAGGGTCTCTGGGAACTTTTACAGACGTCTTGACGACCGCTTGTTTCCGGCCAAACCCGATGCGTTTGCCCGGGCCGACCTTCCGTCCGGTGTGCATATCGACCAGAGCGACGTCTTTCTGACCGACGATCACACCGTCCTGGGTCGGCAGGTCCTGTCGCGGCTCGAAGAACAGCAAGTTGACGTCGTCCTCGCTCTCGGTGTGCCCAACTTGGAGGCAACTTGCCCGACCACCATGTCGATGTGGTCATTGGACATCGGAGGGCGTGCACACAGTTCGTGGGTGACGGGACCGGTGCCGGAACTCGTAGCCGGGAAACACCTTGTTGTCATAACACTTCGAGAGTCGAGCACAAGACCCCGGCTCCTTGGAGCGATCCGTCGAACCGTGACGGCAGTCATCCCCTGGTCGGCCAGCCTTACCCGCAACAAAGCAATGTGGTCCTCCGCAAACCTGATCATGAACGCTTTGCGACAGGTCCAGGATCGGACTGCCTGCTCGGAGTCGTGCAATCTCCCGCTCACCGTCAGCGATGTAGGTCTATCAACGCCGTCTCGCAGGGCTAATCGCGCCTTCACACTCCGTCAGGTGACCCGACTAGCGGCTCACGCCATGGTCCGAACTGTCGCACGAGACCAATGGGGCATCGCGTACCGAGCTCGAAACACCCGCATGAACTTCGGACAAGGAGGTGGCTATCGGTTGCTCAAAGCGCCACCCGGTCACAGCTATGCCGACCCCTTCTTGATCGAACATTCCGGGCAACACTGGCTATTCGTTGAGGACTATGTGTACGCAAACAACAGAGCGCGCCTTGTCTGCTTCGAGCTCAGCGACAACGGTGGCCAAGAAATCGTCCCAGTTTTGGACGAGCCCTATCACCTCTCCTACCCGTTCGTGTTCCGCCGGCAAGGAGAAGTCTTTATGATTCCCGAGTCGGGTCAGACTGGAACGATTGAGCTGTACCGATCCACATCATTTCCTGACCGCTGGGAGCCCCTCGGACCCATCTTGTCGAGAGTCTGGGCATCTGACGCCACCGTGGCTGAGTACGCTGGTCTTCTCTGGTTGTTCGTCACGCTCGCCCGTTCTGGCATGCACCCGTCTGACGAACTTCACCTGTACTTCGCCACCGACCTGATGGGCCCATGGCAGGCCCATCCCATGAATCCGATCGTCAATGACGTCCGAGCCGGTCGCGCAGCAGGTCGCCCCTATTTAATGGACGGAACTCTCATCCGTCCTGCCCAAGACAGTGCTAGCCGATACGGGCATGCCATCAACTTCCAAGCTGTGACTCTGCTCACGGTGGATGATTACAAGGAAGCGACGGTAGGACGGCTGCAAGCGGATCAGGTAGGTGCTACCGCAACTCATACCTACAACTTCGATGCGCGATATGAGGTCATCGACCTTCTGAAGTCCAGGGTACGCTGGCACAGCTGACCCGCCCCTATGGGCAGCCGTAGACGGGATCACGGGTCCAGGCAGCGTGAGCAGTTTTGGGATGTCGTTCAGAGGGGTCCGATAACTACGAACTCAATGTCCCTGTCACCGTGTCGTCGATGGATTCGTATCCGACGCACCTAGCCCATATTGTCTGGCGGGGTGGCGATCCGCTGGCGCGTTAGCTTGCGACAAGGCTTCTCCAGGCGACGATCTCGACGGCAAGCGGTACCAACCATCTGGGCTCATTCGGAGCTGATGCGTCTGCTCGGGGAATCTATGGCGCGGTTCTTCTCGGACTACAACCTGCGGCTTCCGAAGGCCGAGGTCGAATGGGTCGGCAGCGCCGGTACCATCGAGGCGAACGCAGTCGCTCATCCCATCGTCATGGGATTACCGACTGTGGCACCGTGACCATATCGCTGATGTAGTTGACGTTGCTGCCGTCGCTCACATACCAGAGAAGCATGTTCACACCGTCACCGGCATTTTGTATCGATGGTCGGTACAATCCTTCTGTGCCCGGTGCGTCCCACTGGTTCGACGTGGCTGGCACTACGAACGGTTTGGTGGCGCACGTCCAGTTCAGCCCATCAGTCGAGGATGCCAGCCATAGGTTGCGTGGGATATCGCTATCCGAGAACGCAATGACATATTTGCTGCCGATTTTGATCGGTGCCGAGATGTGCCAAGGTTTCCGGCCGCCTGGGATTGTCAGAGTGCAGGCGGTCTGCGATGACCATGAGCCAGAGACCGTGGAGGAGGTTTGGCGATAGATAACCGCGGAACTGGGGACTTGGATGCTCATCGTGTAAAGCCAGTATTCATTGCTGGCCGAGTCGTAGAACATCGTCGGGCACTCGTAGTACGGACCGATCGAGCTGTTGCCGGTGAGCGTGAAGCCCTGGTCCGTCCAGGCTGTGCCGTTTGTTGACGTGGCGTACCTGACGCCATTGGTGATGTTCGCGTTCTCTCGCACATAAAGGCAATAGAGCGTGCCGTCGCGTGCCGTGTTATCGAACAGGCACGGATCAGCGTTGTTTCCAGAGTTACCGCCCCCCGGATAGGGCACAACGGGGTTGGTGATTCCCGTCGCTGACCACGTATTCCCATCGTCGGAGAAAGCGATATTGGGGTTCTCGGATGGGAAGTTGCTGTCGAAGGGCGATGACGCCATCCAATACTTGTGACCGAAAACTCCTGATGAGTTGTAGATGGCTCCCAGCTCAATTGCGTCTGTAACCGATTTCCCGTTGTAATCCTTGCTGGGCATCGTCGTGTGGTTGGGTGAGTTATAGCTCGGCCCGGTGATGATGTTGTAGACCTCCCACAACCAGTTCGACATCGCCGTCAGATCGGAGGTTGCTGGCGTCCCGGTGCCGACAATAACCAGGATCACCTCCGCGTCGAGAAAGAAACCGTTGAACGCCTGTGACCCGCCGATGGTGACTGTTGTGGCCCCGATGTTCGGCTGGGACGACATTGCCGCTGAGGTCGAGCCGGACAGGTTGTTGTAGTCGGTCACGATTGTCTTGGCCGTTACCGGATCCCACGTCCATTGGAACATTGCGCAACCCACGGGGACCTGCGTGTTGGCCGTTATTTCGGTGACGCCCCAACAGGCGACGCCGAGAGGGGTGTTCCACTCAAACGCATAGCCAATCGCCGAGTTGCCTGGGGTGGCGACTTCAAAGATCGCGGTTTGACCACTATCACCGACGACGTTCATAACCACCCAGATCCACGCCGGACCTTTAGCAGGAAGATTGCCCAGCATCGTCGAGGACAGGAACTGCCTGTTGGCGTTGTTGAACCGAGCTGCCTGGTGTCCCGTGTTGCTTGAGTTCGTGACAAGTGTTGGTTGTGCGCTGCGGGTTGGTTGCGACAGCGTGATACCTGCTTTCCGATCGGTCCACGATGGAACAGGGGCACCGTTTACACCAGTCAGGTCGTCCGCATTCCAATAAGCGATCGCGTTGGAAATTTGCGACGGATTCCACCCAGGTGGGGGAGGGGGCAGCGTGGTTGTCGTCGTCGTCGTCGGCGCCGTCGTTGTCGTGGTAGTCGGCGGCACGGTTGTTGTCGTTGTCGTCGTGGTGGGCGGCGCGGTCGTTGTCGTCGAGGGAGGGTGATGCTCTCGGGCTGCTGCGGATCGAAGACCGATCAACTCTAGGGCGTAGACACCAGCCCCGATGACAAGGCCCTTTTTGAGCATCTCCCGACGGGACAGGAGTGCCGACGATCGGGCTGAATCGTCCAGCCAGTCACCGTCCAAGATCGTCCCCTTCCTCTCAGCCGACCGTCGTGGCGACCACACTCCGATTGCGAAGGTCCGGAAACTGACTGCCATCGCCCCGGACCCTGCTAGTTGAGCTGAACCGTCCGATGATGCGGCTGAAGGAGATGGGCCTCGGCGGAAAATGTCCTTTCGGACAAACCAGCTGCGGTTCGCATAACTATCGAAAGTCGAGGGTAGCTGGCGTTGCCTCCCACGAGCCCGCGTACCAAGTCGCTGTCACCGTTGCCGAGGGCGTTGGGATCGGTCTGGTGTCAGGTCGCAAGAGGGGCGGTCGGAGTCCGCCAGGGCTAAAGGGCCGTCAGTGCCGGCGCCAAAGCCCGCCACTCAGCGCGGGGAAATGACCCCTCGTCGCTGACTACCTGGACACACACGTGGTCGGCGCCGGCGTCTCGGTGCTCGCGAATCCGAGCGGCGATCTGTTCTTCGTCGCCCCATGCGACCAGCGCATCAATGAGACGATCGCTTCCGCCGCCGGCGAAGTCGTCGTCTCCGAACCCGAGCCGGCGGATGTTGTTGGTGTAGTTGGGCAGACCCAGATACACCTCGAGGTGCTGACGACCGCGGCGTCGGGCGATTTCCGGGTCAGTGGTAAGTGTGACCGCCTGCTCCGGTAATACCAGCTTTCCTGGACCGACCGCTTCGCGGGCGATGGCCGTGTGCTCCGGGGTGACGTTGTATGGATGGGCGCCGGCCGCTCGATCACGGGAGAGCCCCAGCATCCGCGGCCCGAGCGCCGCTAGGACACGGTCGTCCGGGTTGAGTGGAGTTTCCGCGGAATCGAGGCCGTCGAGGTAGGCGGACATCGCAGACAGCGGTTTGCGATACCGGCCGGGTTCGGTGGAGTCCACGAGCAATTGATGGCTGACTCCTATACCCACGAGGAAACGGTCGCCGTGTTGATTGCGCATGCGCGCGTGGAATTCGGCCGTCTCCCCCGCGTCGTGCATCCAGAGGTTGAGGATCCCGGTGGCGACGATGGCGCTCTTTGTCGCGTTGAGGAGCCGCTCGACGACGTCGAACAGGTTGCCTCCGACATCGGGCACCCACAAGGCGGTATATCCGAGCTCTTCCAGTTCGGCCGCCGCCTCGGAGGACTCTCCTGCATCCCCGTAGCGGAGTCCGGCGCTCCAGATTCCGGTTCCCCTGACCTTCATCAAAGGTGCGCCTCCGCGCACTGGACGCCGGTAGGTCCGACGGTGGCCGAGTGGACAACTCCAGGGCGAAGGTCCATCCGCTCACCACGAGAAAGCTGGACGTCGCCATCGGGAAGGTGGAACACGATCGAACCCTCGAGACAACAGAGGACTTTCCGGTAGCCGTGGCTATGTGGGGCGTACGTGTCGCCAGGGGAGTTCGACCACTCCGTCACCTGGTGGCCGGCGGCAGACATCTCGTCAACGAACCCCGTTGCTGGTTCGGTCACGGGGGCGAGACTAACCGGGGCGGGAGGTAGAGGGGGAGTGGGCTCAAGCCCCGGGTGGTAGCTGCGCCACGGAGGAGGCCTCGACGTCTAGGCGCTGCTGGCTGACCAGGCCGGATTCCTCGAGCGCCTCGGAAACGAAGCGTTGAACGGAACCGGTCAGGAAGAAGCCAACATGCCCGCCCGGGTACCAGGCGATGCTGGGTCGGTCCCAGTGCTCCCACAACCGTCGAGCCTGGCTGGCAGTGGACATACGGTCGCCTGCGCCGGCGAAAATGTAGCGGCGTTCGGCGGCAACCTTGGGAGCCAGGGCAAGCGGGGAAACGACCCGGTTGACCCCGTCTGCCTGGGGTCCTAGTGCCCCGGTCCTGTAGGCCCGCAGCCGGACGCTGTTAGGGCTGTGTCGGCGATAGAGGTCGGGCAGATCCGTCGCTGGTACACCGGCGATCACGCAGGCCAGTCGCTCCTCGAGCGAAGCGACGAGGGAAACGACGTAACCGCCGAGGGACAGTCCGTAGAGCCCGATCGGCACCTCGCCGTGTTGGTGACGGATCCAACGGATCACGGATCGGGTGTCGTATGCGGCTTGGGCCATGCCGTGGATGCTGTCGATCAGGTCTATCGACATGAAGCCTTCGCCGCGGGCGGTGCCGGGGGTCTGGCGCGGCCCGTGCATCGGAAGGACGATCAGCGCCAGGTTCAGCTTCAGATGACGCTGCATCCGATCGGCCCGGAACGCGGGGAGATCCATCGAAGGGACCCCCATGCCGAACCCGTGCAGGCAGACAAGCCATGGCCGTCCCGGTTCAGGGGACCGGACGACGTATGCGTGGGCGGTTCGATTCTCGAGGTGCGAGAGCCACCGCTCGCCACCGGGCTCACCGTCGTGGGGACGGTATCCGCTTCCGAAAGACAGGTGCTCGTACGACTGGCGACGGAACGTCCGCTCTTGGGTAACGGAGACGGCTTGGGGTGCTTGCGGCGTCACGTGATAAGCGGCTGGATCGTCCAGCCAACCGTTCTCTCTCCACATCTCGTAGGCGCCGAGGATGTCCTGCCCCGCCCGTTCGTAATCCTCCTCTTTCGGGAAAAGACCCGGGTTGCGCATCAGCGATATGAGGACCTCGTCAAGGAGCACCTGCAGCGCCAGGCCCGCCGATGGCCCGAGCTCCGGATAGCCGTCTTCGGTTCGGGTGCCGGTCCGTCGAAGGACGCCGACCATCCGTGGGACCGCCTGGGCCATGCCGACCAACCGCGGGTCGGTCAATCCGCGCCAGGCGGTTCGCGCCCATCGGTCGGCCGGAGGTAAGGACATCCTGGTTGAGAACTTACCCTGACACGGGTGTCATAGAACGGCATGCTCGGGCAGTGAAGCGCCTCGAGGACGCCGGCGCCTCTCGCGAGAGTTCAGATGAAGACTCATCTCAAATTCCCCGGATCAGACAATCACCCCCACTTGGCCGAATGGACTTCTTCCCTTGAATCGGGCTTCGCGGCGTCTTACCGTCAACGACGGTGGCGAAGGGGGTCGCAAGGGGGCCGACAGGGGTCGGGCCCTCCCGCGGACTATCTCGGCGCACCGTCCTCAAGGCAGCGGGGGTCGGAGCGACCGCCGCTTGGGTCACGCCCGTCGTCGAGTCCTTTACCCTGTCGGCCGCCGCCGTCTCGGGACCGGTCCGAGCTTGCACGGCGACAGTCACGCTGCCCAACCACGTCCGGGGGACGGCGTCGCCAGCGGCCATGGCCGATCGAATCCCGCCCCGGGTCGACACCACCGTTACCGTTGTCGTCAATGGACTTAATGCCCAGGATCCACCGATAATCCTGTCGATCGTAGGAGGGGCAGGCGACGGTACGGCGACGATTGACGGGGGTGGCACCAGGATTCTGGCGGCAAACGGAACCTTCATGCCCAATCTGCGCGGGGTCACACAGACCGAGGCAGGTCGAGGGCCGAAACTCATCCTGATCGCCTCGCAGGGCGGGTCTCGGTGCGCCATGACTCCGCCATTCGCCGTGTCGGCCATCCCGCTGAACTACACGGAGTCGTTCGACAGCCTTGTGACCGGTACGAGAAGGGGCATCGTTGTGCAGGATGGCTGGTCCTCCGACAGTGGCAACATCGCCGACCTGGATCAATGCGACATCTCCGAGGAGGTCCAGCCGATCAGCGGGACCGGCTGCTTCGGCGTCGGGCCATCCGACACCTCGGGGTACCTGCCAGGGAACAGTCCGAGCAAGGACACCCACAGCACAGGGACGGCGATCCTGACCTCGACAGGGACACGCGTGGTCAACCAGACGTGCAAGTTCCGAGACAAGCGGTCCATCTCCACTGACATCCCGATGACCAACTCGGGTTATACGGTCACGCGTACGGTTATCGCCAAGGCGGGAGGGGGCTTCCAGATCACCACCACGAAGCAGGGTGCCAACGTGACGGCCAACGGCACCACCTCCAACGCCGGTGCAACGACGCCGGCCGGCGGCATCACGAGGACGCAGGACGTGTGATGGCCAGCCTGGATGACGTGCGAGCCGCTTACGCCGCGTGGCCAGACAAGGGCGTGCCCGATGGCAGCGGGCGACGCGTGACGGTTCTGACTCTTCCGGGGGAGACGATTGTCGGCGGCACGCCGATCGACGTCTATCACGTGTTCGAGGCAACGACGGCCGGTGTGGACGTATACGTGATGGGTCCCAAGCCGGTCTATGGCGAGTCGGTCGATGGCAGCCAGATCACGCCGACCGGCCCCGCGGGCGAGGAGCTCGCTCCTGCGCTCTACGACGGCGAGGTGCTGGCGGGGCCGGCGGTCGACGTCAACTACGCCGTCACTACCTACACGTTCTCGTCTGGTTCCGGCTCACACACCGTGACCTGGGATCCCGAGTCGGGACTCAACTCCAACACCCTCGTCATAGTCGTTTGACTCCAATCAAGGGATGTCAGTAATACGGCTTGTTCCCAGATCGAGCCACGGTGGCCGGGCCCTCAACTCTGGCAGGTTGAACCTCGGATGTCTTCGCCCTACCCGGCCGCTGGGTCCGCCTGCCGGCGGCCGGGTGGCGCTGCTCCTTTAGCTCTGCTTGATCGTTGCGGTGTACGGATCCTGGTTGGTCGCCAAGGGTGTCGACCGGTCCCGGATGTCGGTCCACAGGGCGTGAGCGGTTCCGGTGGAGTCGAGTGCGACCGCGTTGTAGTCGCCGATGAAATCGTCCGTACAGCTCGGGTACGCGAACAGGTTCCCGCCGGGAACGTCGGAGGCGGCGCTCGACACCGTGACAGGAGGCGCCCAGCTCGAACCGCCGTCGAAGGACATCGAGGCCCGATCGACGTAGTTGTCGGCGACGCTGGTGTTGTCGTCGTACCAGGCGGCGGCGACCGTGCCTCCACGGGCAGACAGCCATGGGAAGAACTGGTTCCCTGCCCCGCCGGCGAGCGTCTGTGGAGCGGACCAGGTCGTACCGCCGTCGGTCGACTTCATGATCACGACGTCGGCGTTGAGACCGTTCCAGTTCGACCATGCGACGTACTGGTTGGAGCCGTCGACCGCGAAGGTGGGGAAGCTGTTGTCCCTGAATGTGTCACCGGGGAGCGGGCTCGGAATGTCGCTGATCGGCCACAGCAGTCTGGTGGTGAAGGTGCTGCCCCCGTCGGTAGATGTGGCCTCGGCCGCCCAGTCGCGGTTGTGGAACCGGAAAGCCTCGAATGTGACGTAGACCGTCCCGTCGCTACCGACAATGACCGTGGATGCCTGATCCTGGTCGAGCGGGGAGATTTGGACGGGAGCGGACCAGGACGAGCCACCGTTAGTCGTCTTCGAAATCACGATTGGCGAGCTTTGCGTGCGGCCCGAGCGAGTCGTGTGGAACTGGGTCCAAGTTACGTAGGCGGTGTTGGAGTTGGCCGGGTCGGCGGCGATCCAGTCCTTGTCGTTGGAGAGGGTCACTCCAGCCGTGGCAGGTGTCTGCACGACGAAGCTCGTCGTCCAGGTCGACCCGCCGTCGGTCGACCGGCTCACCGCGACCCCGCTGGCAGGGTCGGTGCGATTGAACGCGAGGTTCGAGTACCAGAATGTGTTGTCCGGTCCAGCGGAGATAGAAGGGTCGCCCGCCGTGTCGTACGGTCCGGGGTCCGAGGAATTGTTAGTGACCAGGTCCGGGAGAAACCCGACGGTCCACTTCGATCCGCCGTCGGTTGATTGGTAGAACCCGCCGGCGCCGTCGTAACGGTTCTCGGTCGGTTGGTACAGGCGATAGTCGTTCGCCCCGCCGACCAGGTTCTTGTCATCGGTGGGGTTGACCGCGATGGTGGTCTCGTTCTGCGGGGTGGGCTTTCCGGGTGTGCACGTGAACACGCTGGTGTCGTTGATGGTCGCTTGAGTGATGACGTCGTTGTTGCCGATGGCGTCCACGTTGGTGCCGGGGGTGAGAGTCGCTGTCGACGAGGTGACAGCAGGGAAGGCGGACGAAGTCGGTGGTGCCGGCCGGTTCCCATTGCCTCCGCGTTCGGGTGCGCGGATCCCGCTGTAAGGGGTTTCTGGACCCGGTGACATAGATGACTGGTGAGGATTCGCAGCCCACCCCGTAGACGGGCCGGCCATTGCAAGCAGTGAGGCGCAGAGGGCTGCGCCGGCCGAAACCCGGGTACGGCGTCCTGCTACCGCCGCAGCTAGTGAACGCATGTCTCCTCCCAATCGGCTTAGGTTCAGGTTGGGGCCGAACATAGTTGAAGGGCACATGGCTCGCATCGGCTGGCGGAAGGGCGCGAAGTTCTCGCTATCGGCGGTTTACCGTCGTGACACCGGAATGCAATCTGCCGAGCGTGCCAGACCGGCAACCATGCCCCGCCTGGCGGCGGGGCGAATCGATTATTGGTCTTCTTACGGTTCCCGGCCCGTCAAGACTCTCTAGTCGCACCTGACCCGGAGGTTGGACGGGTCTTGTGGCCGCTCCTGCGGTCTTGACTGGCCTCTCGTCCCTGCTCGAGGCCTGCAGAGGAGATTTAGGGATCTATATGTTTGGAAGGACCCGACCTGGCGGTGAGGGGTGCAAGGTCGGGTCCGTCCGGATGGTGCAGATCGTCTGCCCCCACCCCTTGGGCGGGACGATCTAACTCACCTACAGCAGAGGATGAACCGTCAGAATCAATCCGACCGCAACGAAGCCACAACGAGCTTCCAGCGAGAAAAACCAGAAATTCTCGCACTCCAGGATGCGAATG
>DASUWA010000015.1 GCA_036378675.1 Acidimicrobiales bacterium | reverse complement strand
TTGACTGCACGCATGCCGCCCGCGTTGGTCGCGACGTTGCCACCGAGGCTTGCGCTGAGCTCGCCGGGGAAGGTCGGGTAGACGAGGCGGTGGCGGGCTGTCTCGGCGTCGAGTTGCTCGAGGGTGACGCCGGGTTGGATGACTGCGACGTGGTTGTCGTTGTCGATCTCGAGGATGGCGTTCATCCGCTCGAAGGCCACGACCACGCCGTCTCGTGACGGGATGCACGCTCCGGACAGCCCGGTGCCGGCGCCTCTCGGCGTGAGCGCTGTGCGGGTGGCGTTGGCCCAAGCCACGATCTGCTGGGTCTCGCCGGCGTCCCGGGGGAACACCACGGCCCGAGGCGTTTCCGGTTCGAGGCCGAGGGCTTCGTCGTGGAGGTACTCGTCCTTGATCTCGGCGCCGACGAGGACGTTGCCGCGGCCGACGATGCACTCGAGCTCGGCCGCAATGGGATCGCCCACGGGATCAGCTTGCCACGAGACGACGGGTCGATGAGCGCCTGGCGCCGGCGCAGACCTCGGCGTGGGTGATACCCATCCGATGACGGGATGTTTTATGCGCCCGTGAGACCGAGTGGTCATGCGCCCCGTATCCGATCAACCGATCGCCGACCTGGAAGGTAAGTACAGAGGGCGAGGACCCGAGTCTGACCGGGCCCGCCATCAGGCTCGCCGGGGTGAGGCGTCCCGGAAGCGGTGACGGTCCTCGACGCCTACGCAGTCATTGCTTACTTAAAGGCGGAACCGGCGGCCGGCGAAGTTCGGCGCCTGCTGGAAGACGGTGACGCGGGCCTGACTGCCGTCGGACTAGCAGAAATCCTCGATCACTTAGTCCGTCTGGCGGGAGCCGACGAAGAAGAGGCGGCCTTGGACCTCGCCCAGCTTGGTCTACTCGAAGCCATTGTCGTGGAGTCTGACCTTGGCCTCGCTGCGGGACGTTTACGGGCCCGCCGCTATCACCGAGTTCGCTGCGCAGTCAGCATGGCGGACTGCATAGCGGCCGAAGCCGCCCGCCGGGGGGCCACGAGCCTCGCTACCAGCGACCCCCACTTGCTCGACCTCTGCCGCGTCGAGGGCATCTCGGCCATAGTGCTCACCGCACCAGAGGGCACTCGTTGGGCGCCAGCAAACTGATCGCGACTGTTCCCGGTGACTCGTCATTGGGGTACCCACACCGCGCCTCCGAGACTGTCAGGGCGCGGTCGCTCAGGACGGCTCGCTTCGGTAAGGGCCGGGCTCAGCGGCGTCGACCCAGCGAATGGTGTCTCTCCACTTGGGTCGCTCGACGCCTGCCGGTCGCGAGATCAGGACGCCGCTGACGGGACCAGTCTCACGAATTGCGCGGACGGCGCTGGTGTGATCCACCCCGTGAGCGAAGGACTGCAGGCTCTGCTCGTCGGTCCACTGGGACAGGGTGTAGAAGCGGCCCTTGAAGGGGTTAGCCCGCAGGCTTACCCCTAGCGAACCCGGACTGGCCACGACGGCGCTGCGCATACGGATCCCACCCCAGAACAGGATCCAGCGGGCGCGCAGCCCTACTGCGTCGAAGCGGCTGGCGAAGACCACAGTCTGGGCCGGTCTGGCCCTGGTCGTCGAGCGCCATGGCAGCGTGAAAATCGTGGGCATTGCATCTCCCCAGTTCGGCAACATCGTCTACTGTGGACCGTCCAGAGTGGACTGTCAAGGGAGCGTATGCCGGATCGTCTGAACGCCACCGCCGGAGCCCTTCTCGGTCTGCTCCGGAGCGGACCGCGCTCCGGTTATGACCTGGTCGCCGAGGCCAACAAAGTGATCGGGGGGTTTTGGACCATCACCCGTAGCCAGGTATACCGGGAGCTGGCCGACCTGGCCGATCGGGGTCTGATCGAGCGAGGAAAGGTCGGTCGGCGGGACCGCCAACCCTTCCGACTCACGGCCAAGGGCCGAGCGGCGTTCAGGAAATGGGTGAACACGGCGCCGGAACCTGAGAACCTCCGAATACCCCTACTCCTGCGACTCACCTTCGCCGACGAACTCGACCCGCAAGCTCTTGGGGCAGTCCTGGCCGAGCACCGCGGCGTGCACGAACAACGGCTCAAGGAGTACCGGACCCTCGACCGAGAGCTGGCAGCCGGCGGAATACCCGCGGAGCGACGCGTGACTCTCGCCTTCGGGATCGCGTACGAGTCGGCAGTGCTTGGCTGGTTCGACCGATTGCCGCGCGGACTCAGACCCCAGCGATGAAGGTGCCACGGACCCGGCGTTGTGAGATCGTCCAGCGATCAGACATGGTGCCGCTTCTGGTACACCCTCCCTTCGTCCTACAAATTGCGGGGAGGGGCATGGTCGCTCGCCGCCCATGACTGGGTATCGACGAGCTGGAGACGCGATAGGAGGTAGCCATGGAGGACGACGAGCACATGATCCGTGACCTGCTCGATGCCTGGTGGCGAGGGACGGAAACCAAGGACATCGACGCCGTGTTGGCCTTAATGGCCGACGACATCCTCTTCCTCACGCCGGGCGGCGAGCCCTTCGGCAAGGCCGAATTCGCCGATAGAACCAGGAGCCGAACCTTCAAGGTCGAAGGACACAGCGACATCGAGGAACTCGAGATCGTAGGCAACTGGGCATGGATGCGCACCCACATCAGCGTCACGATGACCCCTGCCGACGGTCAACCCGACCATCGCGCGGGTTACACGCTGACAATTCTGCGAAAAGAGCCAGACGGTCGATGGGTCGTCGCACGAGACGCGAACCTGTTGTCGGCGTAAGACCGAGCCCTTCCGACGACTCGGTCAGTCGGCCGAGCGAGCTCCTTTCTCCTTAAGCCAGGTGATGACGTTCTGCTGTTGAGTACCGACGCCGCCTGCGGCATCGAGCGGTGTGCCGTGGGCGTAGTCGGGTTCCCAGTTCAGGTCTGCGCCAGCGGCCAGGAGGCGTTCAGCGGCGCGCCGTTGCCCACCCGCGCAGGCATGCCAAAACCCTTGGGAGATGTCCTCTGCTGTCGGGCCGGCGGCCAGTAACTCCTCGAGACGGGGAAGGAGGCCGAGCGCGCCGGCGTGCCAAAGCTTGTCGACCCTGGCGCCGCGCGCCACGAGAAGGCGGGCGACATGCCAGCACCCGTAGCCGATGGCGTTGTCCAGCGGCGAGCCAATAGACCCATCCGCGACTTCGATGTCGGCACCGCAGTCGATCAGCGCCGCAGCGACATCGGCGTCGTCGCTGCTGGCCACCCAGTGGAGCGCCGTCTCAGACCGCGGCTTCTTGTCTCGGAAGTTGGGATCGGCACCGGCCGCGATGAGCAGCCGGACGATCTCGGGTCCGTTGGGGAAGTAGCCGGGCCAGTCGCAAACGACGTGCAAGGCGGTGCGGGTCTTGAATGGGCCGCCCAGCGGGCCTCGGGCCAGGGCGGGGGACTCGGAGAGCAGGCGCCTGACCGATTCGACGTCGCCGGTACGGATGGCGAAGACCAGCTCCGCCGCCAGATCACGTTCGGGCTGCGCCACGTTCCCTCTCTAGTTCATTCCGTACCAGTGCCGTACCCCGGTTCGCTCCCGCTACCGCGGCCCCCGCGACGTTCTCGCAGCTTGACCTCTATGAGCTCCTTGACCAACTCCTGAGATAGTGGCTCATCGAGCGGGAAGTGTAAGGCGCTCTTGGTCTGGCTGTAGCTGCCGGTCTTGTCGCTCAGGGCGGGGAGCACCGAACCGCTGTGGGGCAGATAACTGAGGTGCGACTTGAACGCCGCCAGCCCAGCCACCACCTTCCCGTCAATTTTGAACGCGGGCACGCCGTAGGACAGACCTTGTTCGGCGTTGGGGATGACCCGGAGGATCCGTCGACGCATCTCCTCCAGGGTGGCGCGTTTGGGCTCGTCCAACTCGGCGAAGTAACGGTCGACGTCCCCGGTGCTCATCGTCAGTGTGCTGCGGGGCACTACTGGACGACCATGAGCGTGTTGCCCTCGGGGTCGCGCAACCAGAACATCGGCGGCACCGGATCGCCCATCCGGCTGACTTCGGCGTCGACGTCGACGCCCGATTGACGGAGCTGCGCGTGGTACGCGTCGATATCGTCGGTCTGCAGGCTTATGCCGGTCTCCCGCTTACCGACCGAGCTCTCATTCGGCGGGGGCGCGAGGGCAATGGTGGTCGCCTCGTCACCGAGGCCGACCTCGATCCATCGGTAGCCATTGCCGAACGGCACGTCTACGCGCTTTTCGAAGCCGAGCTTGGTGACATAGAAGTCGACGGCGCCGTCCTGGTCGGCGACGGGGATGATCACCGTGGCGATCTTGTTGGCTCGGGTCGTGCTCGCTGACATGGGCTCCTCCTGGTAGCTAGGTTCCTTTGCCTGTTTAGACGGAGCAGTCATGGGGAAATCATCGCTCAGCCGATCTGCCCACGCGGAAGGTCTGCCCGAATCACCAGCCGAACTCATGGCCGAGGTACCGGCGTCATGACTTACACCGTGCACTTCAACAACGTTTCGACCGTCGGCCTGGAATCGTCGCCGGTCGCAGCCGCGCTCGCTGGTCTGCGGGCGAACGAGGCCCGCTACTTCGAGAACAAGTACGACATCGACTTCACCGTGGAGCCGGCCACCAAAGCCAACACGACCGTCGATCGGGTAGCGAGGATCCTCAAGGAAGAGCGCGACGTCGTCATCTCGTCCCCGCCCCTAGAGGCCACCACCCTCAACATCGACAAGATCCGGTGGGACTACGTCTTCTACCAGAACAGCCTTTCCATCAACGTGGTTTACACCATGGATGATCCCGCCAAGCGGGCGGTCGGGTTCAAGCTGAGCGAAGGAATGGAAGTTGCGTTCAAGACCGAGTACTGACCGCTGGACAAGTTCCTTGGGGGATACAGCAGTGACGACGGGCCGGATACGCGCCCAGTACCGGACCATCTCAGGTGAGGACATGTCGGGCACGGGCGACGTCGACTTCTGTGGTTGACTTCGCACGATGGCGTGGTTCTCGCTGGCCTTTGCGGGGATTTGGGCGACCTCGTCACCTCGGGCCCGTTCCGGTTCGTACGCAACCCAATCTACAGCTTGATGATCCTCTACCTCGCGGGAACCGCACATGATGTGGTGCCCAACCGGGCATCCATCGGCGCAGTCGTCGTGTTAGCCGTGGCTGAGGAGTTGCAAGTGCGCGGGGTCGAGGAGCCCTACCCCAGGACCGTGCACGGGGAGAGCTACGAGCGGTACACCGCTGAGGTCGGTCGGTTCGTCCCGGGGATCGGACGGGACTGACTGCTGGGCAGAGTCGCGAACCGGCGATCAGGGGAACGAGTGCCTTGGAATAATGAGCGCATGTTCAGGGGCACGTCGGAAGTCGACCGGGGCTGCGGCAGCGAGCGCAACACCGTCGTTCGGATCCCCTTGGTAGCTTTTGCCAGCGATGTTCTATAGTGCGCGTTCGGGGCGTTCCTGAACAGCACATTTGCGGATGGCCCGGACGACCTCAGCAAGTGGGACATTAGGGGCGGGAACATGCGCCGATGCCCACGGCTGAAGAAGTTGTCGCCTCCGATACCGATAATGAGTTATACCCGGGTCGGCGCAGCGTCGTTAGTTCATGTTCCAACTGTCGTGTCTTGGTGTAAATATTGTAAATATTGCAGGGTTGGTGGCTGTGTCAGCTACAGGCCGGCCGGTGATGATGCCACCAGGGCGCGCGAGGGTGGGGTCAAGCCTCGTGAGCAGTCGGTCCGGGATACTTCCGACTCGGTTGAACTCAGGCTTGTCTAGCACGAGAATTGCGTGCTGGGTCGGTCGGAGATGAATTGCGTGTCTTCTTCCCGGTCGGCGCAGATTCCGACGCGCAGGGGCGCGTAGAGCACGATGGCTTCTAACCGCCTTCAGCGGGGCCGCGCGTCTTCAGCTCTCGGCTCATCCAACGGCCACGAGATGCATCGGCGACCAGTTCGCCACTGCTTTGTACCAGACTGGGAACATACATCGTCGTATCGAACAGCGATGTAGGTCCCGACCTGGGGGCCATCTCCACAGAGGGTGAGTCTGCGGCTTGGAAGATGCTCATCCGTAGCTCAGGCGAGCTCCAACTCCCGGCCCGGATGCCTCGTCGTCACCTCTTGGACGATCCACAGGTTGCCGTCGGGATCATCGAAAGAACAGTAGGAGCCGTAGCTGGTGCGCTCCGGGTCGACCCCAGGTTGGCGCGCTTCGACGGGGAACGGAGGACCGTGCCAAACGTCGGTCACCTTGATGCCCAGGCCCAGGAGGTCGTCGTGGGCCGCCTCGACGTCTGACACGACGAGCGCCGCTCTGGCCGAGCCCGGCTCGGCCGTAGTGATGCCCTTGCCAAAGGTTACCGAGCAACCGGACCCCGGCGGGGTGAACTGCACGATGCGAAGAGCGTCGAATGGGGTGGTGTCATCATCGAGGCGCCACCCCAACTGCTGGTAGAAGCGCTTGGCTCGATCGATATCGGATACAGGGATGATCTGGACTTCCAGATTCAACTTGGTCCTACTCATTGCTTTCTCCTAGCTGTGTGGGCTCGGGATCAGAGGTGTCCGCTTTGCGCAGTCATTTCGAACCAACGGCGCCCGTTCAACGTACGATCACGAAGGCCGCGAGATAAGTGGCGTAAGCGACATATTCGATATCGATTCCGACACGAAGAAGTCGGCCTGTCCCCCAGCTCCAAGTCGCTCCGACTCTGCTTGACCGGCCTCGCGCAGGCCCTATCGGCGTCCCCGCAGGGCTGAGGTGGTCTTGCCTGTGCGTTCCCGCAGAAGCTTCCGCAAAGTGTTGGGCTGTTGATAGCCGACCTTTTGCGAGATCGCTTCTAGAGACATGTCGGTGGTGCGCAACAGATGTCGGGCCCGTTCGACTCTGAGGTCCTGGACAAATCGGATGGGCGAAGTTCCGATCGTCCGCTGAACGGAGCGTTGCAGGGTTCGTTCGCTGACGCCGATCGCGCCGGCCGCCTCGGACAGGCTGATGGTGTCGGCAAGACGTTCGCGGGCCCATCGTTCGAAGGCGACGACGATGGGATCGCACTGAGCTAGGGCGCTGGGGATGGCGTACGCGGCCTGTGACGGACGTTCGTCGACCACCAGATACCGAATGGCCAGGTCGGCCAGCGTTGGACTGCTCGCCCGGACTATCGCCAACGCGACGTCGACGTGCCCGAAGGCTGCGCCGGCGGTGGTGATGCCGTCGTGAGTGACGACCATCTGGGTGTGGTCAAGGTGGACTTGCGGGTACCTGGCCCTAAAGGTCGGCGACAGCCACCACGTGGTGGTAGCCCGAACTCCGTCCAGTATTCCCGCCTCGGCCAATAGGAACGCGCCGGCGCACGCCGACGCGATGGTCGTACCACCGTCTCGAGCGCGCTCGATTAGCGCGCGGACCGGGAGAGCCGCATCGCTACCGACAAACTCGACCAGGGTCTCGGGGCTAGTTCCCGCCCGTCCGGGAACGACGAGCAGATCCGCGCTTTGCGCATGGTCGAGCGGTTCTGGCGCGATTAGCAGGCCGGCTCCGGTTCTTACTTGCGGTGTGGGACCGACCATCGTCACGTTCCAGGTCGGTGGTTCGTCGATCTCTGCGCCCAGGGTGTTGGCGATGTTCAATACGTCGAGGATGGACGCGAGTCCGGAGTCGAACACTCCGTCGTAAACCGCTACCGCTACCTGCGTATGCGCTGCGACGAGGTGCGCATTGGGTAACGGCGTGGCCATCTCGTTACCCGACCAGGTAGGTCTCGTAAATCACCCCTGCGGGCTGGCGGCCTCCGACGCTGACGAAGACGCCTTTGTTCAGCCAGTTCAGTTCCGTTACCGCGGTTTCGATGCGGGTGGAGGTTCGGAACGTGTACTCGCTCGGGTCGACTGGTTCACCTCGACCGAGACGGGCAAGGACGTCGGCGCTGCCGTGACGGACCCCCTGGGATTGGACGTACAGGATTTCGCCACGGTCGGTCTGAAGGGTGTAGCGCAGGTCGGCGATGGCGGTTCCGTCGGCGGTGACGGTCTGCCAGTCGGCGCTGGCCCCGGCCACCAGGGTGCCGGACAGCTCGGGACCGCTGAAGGTCCCGCCGGTCAGAGGCACGATGCGGCGACGCCCGCCGCCCGTTTCTCCCAGCTCCGACGGTTCGCCGAGAGCCGCTTCTAGGCGGTAAATGAACGTCAGCTGCGGCGCTGGCAACTGAAGGCCAGGCCGGTTCCGCTCCGGCTCGGGCGCCGATCGGGCGATCTCGGGGTCGTTGGGATGGGCTGCCAGCGGCGTGACCTTGGTGGTCATCCAATCGGCCAGAGGGAGCCCGGCGAGCAGACCGTCCAACTCGAGTCGACTGTCGGCTCGGTACAGGCCTAACACGGTTGGCTCGCCAGTCGGCGCTGTTTGGTTCCAGACGCGCAACAGATGCCCTTCGTCAGCGAGCTTGGCCGCCGCGGCGGCTTCGGTGTCTTCGCGTTCTGTGACCTCCCCGGATGGCGCCCCCTCCGGTATGTCGATCTCGAATTCGACCAGGAACTCCATCGCCAACTCCCTTGTTAGGCCTGGGCCGGCGTCGACTTGCTGCGGCCTGCGTCGCGTCGCTTCTTTCGAGGTTTGGTGGTCGGGAGGCACGCGAAGGCGCGCTCGGCGATCGATGTCAGGCAGCCGGCGTCGTGGCCGGCTGCGCCGATGACGTCGATGCCGCGGACGATGGTCAGAAGAAGCCACGCCAGCTCGTCGGCATCCACGTCGGCATCGAGGTCGCCGTTGCGCTGCGCCGATTCCACACACTTGGCCAATGCCGCCTCGACGAAGTCCAGGCCGGCGTTCAGGCGGCGTGCTGCCTCGGGATCGGTGGTGCCTAGCTCCAGGGCGCTCTTGGCTGAGAAGCACACGGTGTTGGCGCGGCTTTCGTCCGGGTCGGGTTCGTCTCCGAGGGGCACGCCGCCGACAGCGTCAAGCAAGAATCGATGGAGCCGTTCGAGGGCGCCCTCATCAGGCCCGGCCAGCGCCTCCACGGTTGACTCCTCGAGTCGGCCAAAGTACGCCTCCATGGTCTGGAGGAACAGACCGTGCTTGTCGCCGAACGCTGCGTACAGGCTGCCCCGGCCCAGCCCGGTCGCCGCGGCGATGTCATCAACGGTCGTGCCGTTGTAACCGGAGGTGCGGAACTGGCGTTCCGCGGCGCGGACGACCTCATCGCGGACGTAACTCTGCGGTCTTGCCATGCGCCCAGAGTACGTCGACGAGAAAGTTTTTGACAAGTCGTTCCAGAACTCGGTAGGTTTCTGGAACATCTAGTCCAGATCCTTTCGTGGGCTGGGCCGCTCAGCGGGCGCCCGGCTCGATTGGGAGTAAAACCATGTCCAATCTTGTCCCTACCCTGGAAGAGCCCGTCTCCGAGACGTCGAGCCCGACCCGACCCGGTCTGATTCTCGCGGTCCTGGCGACAGCCAGTTTCGTGGCTGTTCTCGACGTTTGGATCACCAATGTCGGGCTGCCCGCAATTGGCCGAGGCATCCACGAAAGGTCGCTGTCGAACCTGAGCTGGGTGCTCAGCGCTTATGCCATCGTGTACGCCGCTCTGCTGGTCCCCGCCGGTCGGCTCGCCGATCGCTACGGGCGCAAGAGCGGCTTCGTGCTCGGCTTGGCGCTATTCATCTCGGCCAGCCTCGGCTGTGCATTGAGCGGCGGAATCGGGGTGCTGATCGCGTTTCGCGCCCTGCAGGCTGTGGGCGCTGCGCTGCTGACCCCAACAAGCCTCGGCCTGGTCCTCACTACCGCACCGTCTGAGAAGGTCGCCACTTACATCAAAATCTGGGTCATTGCCGGGGTCCTGGCCGCCTCGACCGGGCCAGTCCTCGGCGGCCTGCTCCTGCAGGTTTCCTGGCGCTGGATCTTCCTCGTGAACGTACCCGTCGGGTTGGTTGCCATCGCTGCCGCGTTGCGCCTGGTGCCTGACCAGCGTCACGAGCAGGATGCCCGGGTGCCTGATGCGTTGGGCGCCCTGTTGCTTATCGTTGCGATCGGCTCGCTGGCCTTGGGTTTGGTGAAGGGAACCGACTGGCACTGGTCAAGTGGGGGAACGGTCGCTTCGTTCGTCATCGCAGCGGCCGCGCTGGCTGCGTTCGTCCGACGGTCATCCCGTCACCCCGCGCCGGTCATGAGGCTGGACCTGATGCGTGACCGGGTCTTCGCATCCGCCAATGCCGGGATCCTGCTCACCCTCGCGTCGTTCTCCATCCTGTTCCTGTCGGTGATCCTCTGGCTGCAGCTCCACTGGGGCTACTCCGCTATCAAAGTCGGCCTGGCCTCCGCCCCGGGGCCCGCGGTCGTCCCGTTCTTCGCGACCATCGCAGAAAACCTTCAAAAGAAGGCCCGGGTGCCGGCCGGGATTATCGCGGCCGCGGGGTCGGTGGTGATCGGCCTAGGCGCGATCCTCTTCGAGGTCAGACTCGGGAGTCACCCTCACTACGTTTCGGACTTCTTGCTGTGCTGGATGGCGGTCGGTGCCGGCGCCGGTCTGGCCCTGCCGACGATCCTGTCGACGGCCACCGCCGACCTGGCCCCGGAGGACTCGGCGACAGGCAGCGCGATCGTTTCGATGTCTCAGCAGATCGGCTCCGTCGTGGGTGTCAGCGTGCTCGTCGCGATTCTCGGTCTTGCCTCCGGCGGCGCCGGACTCCACGTGTTCCGCCACGCCTGGCTCGCTTCTGCCGGCATCGCCGCCCTGGCCGCCGCCGGCAATCTCGGGCTCATACGGTTCAAGAACAAACTGACTCCCGTTCTAATGGTCGACCTGGAGGATCCCACCGTGTCGTCGACGGAGCCCTGACCATTCCGAAGCGAACTTCCCCGCATCTTCTTGCTCGTCTCCCGAAGTGAAGGAGTTTCATGTCCAAACCCACCATCGTCCTGGTCCACGGAGCGTTCGCCGACGCTGCCGTTTGGCGACCCGTGTTCGATCTCCTCAGCGCAGATGACTACCCGGTGCTCGCACCGCCGAACCCTCTTCGTGGACTCGCCCACGACGCCGCCTACATCGGGGCGGTCCTCGACGAAATCGAACCGCCGGTGGTTCTCGTCGGGCACTCCTACGGTGCGGCCGTAGTCACCGTGGCCGGCGCCACCGAAAAGGTGTCCGCGGTTGTGTACGCCGCTGGACTTGTGCCCGATGAAGGCGAATCGCTGAGCGACCTGCAGTCGCACTATCCGTCGCTTGCAATGGGCCCCCTGTTCCAACAGCGGATGTTGGCCGACGGAGCTGTCGAGGTATCGATCGACCCCCACCAGTTCCAGAGCGTCTTCTGCGCGGACGTGCCCGAGGAGCAGGCGACGTTCCTCGCGCACGCGCAACGGCCGCTATTGGCGTCCGCCTTCGATGAGCCGGCCGCCTCCGTGGCCTGGCACACCAAGCCGTCGTGGGCCGTGTTCGGGACCCAGGATCGCCCGGTCGCGCCCGCTCTGCACCGCTTTCAGAACCTCCGGGCCGGTGTCACCGCAACCGAAGTCGAAGATGCCTCACATTTCGTGATGCTCTCCAGACCCGACGCTGTGGCAGACGTCATCCGCCAAGCAGCCGACTACCAGGCGTAACTCGACATGAACCACCAACATGAGGAGTTTGGATGGGTATACGGCGTCGCTGGTCGACATAGGGGCTGCCTTTCATGACTATGAACAAGGTGGTTGTCATCACCGGAGCTTCGCAGGGAATCGGCGCCGGACTGGTCCGCGCCTACAAGGAGCTCGGGTTCGACGTTGTTGCCAACTCACGCTCCATCACAGCCTCGTCGGAGGCGGGCGTCGAGACGGTGGCCGGCGACATCGGCGACCCGGCCGTAGCAGAGCACCTCATCGACACGGCGCTGGTCAAGTTCGGTCGCGTCGACACCCTCGTCAACAACGCCGGCGTCTTCCTCGCCAAGCCATTCGTCGACTACACCCAGCACGAGTACGACCTCGTCCTGCGGACCAACGTCGCCGGGTTCTTCCATGTCACCCAGCGCGCAGCGCGCCGCATGCTCGACTCCGGCGAGGGCGGACACATCGTCAACGTGACCACCTCCCTGGTTGAAAGCGCCCTGTCGGCTCTACCGGCCGCGCTCGCCTCGCTCACCAAGGGCGGTCTCGCCGCTGTCACGAAAGCCTTGGCCGTCGAGTTCGCCACGTCGGGGATCCGGGTTAACGCCGTTGCGCCGGGGGTCATCAAGACGCCGATGCACCACGAGAGCACGCACGAGTTCTTGAAAGGCCTGCACCCGATGAACGAACTTGGGGAAATCGAGGACGTCGTGCGCGGCGTCCTGTACTTGGAGGAGTCACCGTTCGTCACCGGCGAGTTCCTGCACGTGGATGGTGGGTGGAGTGCCGGGCATTGAGCCGGCCGTGCCGCCCCTGCACGGTTCTCCTGCAGATGATGCTCCTGAAGTGCTCGTGATACGTGGCTTGCTCGACCGATGGGCTGATGCGATAGCCAGGCACGACCCGGGAGCGGTCGCCGACGTGTTCACTCCAGATGCTCTGTTCCAGGGTTTTGACCCGACACCGGGGTACGGCCGGCAGTACATCAGCGCCTACTACGACAAGCAGCCGATCGGGCTGACCGCCGATTACGAGTTGCTATCGGTCCGAGTTCTCGCACCGACCGTCACCGTCGCTTACGCGTCAGTTCTATTTGAACGTCCGGACGGTCCGGTCCCCGTCTACCTGACCGTCGTGGCACGCAAAGACCCCGACGCCTCCTGGGCCTTGACTCACTACCACGTCTCCCCTCTCATGGGAACATAGCTCCGGGCGGCGAATTCACGAAAGGGAGTGGGTTTGCAATCGCGACCCCTCGGATTCGATTGCGGTCTGGGATGTCATTCAGCGGTAAAACCCAGCCGTATCCGTCGGTGACGAGATCGAGGAGATGATCGTATTTCAACCGGCGGCGTTCGAAAGTTTTCGGCCTAGCAGCGCTGTTGCAGGTATGACGGCACAGAACGCGATCGCGGCGGCCACCCACCATCCGTGGCGGAACCTGGTCAAAGCCGCCGTTCCATGATGGGCGCTACCCAACACGGCGATCAGAACGGCGACTCCGAGCGCCAGGCCGCTCTGGCGGAGCATGTTGATCGCCCCGGAGCCTGTGGCGAACGATTGGGGTGGCAGCGCGCCGACTCCGGTCGACATGATCGAGGGCAGGGTCAGCCCGACGCCTACTCCGCAGACCAGGAGTCCGCCCAAGACACCGGTGCCGTAGTTCGGCTTCAAATGGACGGCTAACGCCCACCACGCCAGGCCCGATCCGAAGATTGCGCATCCGAAAGAGATGACGCGGGCGGGGCCGAACCGGGCCAGGGCTCGACTGGTCAGTCCGAAGGAGACGATGGGAACCATCAGCGGGCCGGGTGCGAGCCCGAGTGCTGATCGCAGGGGCGACCAGCCCCAGGGACCCTGCTCCCACAGGACGATCGAAAGCAGCATGGCGGCGAACGCGGCGGAGTAGATCATGGCGATGATCGATGCACCCAGGAAGGCCCGAGATTGGAACATCTTGGGATCGATCAGCGGTCGTGTGCTGTATAGGCAGTGTGCGACGAAGGCCCCGATTAGCACGACCGCGCCGGAGGCGGTCCCGATGAGGGCGGCGGAGTGCCAGCCCCAGTCGGTGCCTTTGACAAGCGCCGTCGTCAGCAGTGCCGTCCCGGCGCAGGCCAAGATGACACCGGGCGGCGAAGGCCGTGTCGTCGGATGACCTGGCACATGAGGCAGCCGACGCCAGCCCACAATGAGCGCGGCGACTCCGATCGGCACGTTGATGAGAAACACCCAGCGCCAGCTCGCCGCGACCAGCAATCCTCCGATGACCGGGCCGAGCGCGCCGGCAAGTCCGGCGACGGCGGTCCAGGCCCGCACGGAGCTCGCTCGTCGTTCCGGTTCGGTCGTGGCCAGGATGAGCCCTAGTGAGGTTGGCGTCAGTAGTGCGGCCCCCGCCGCTTGGACAAGGCGGAACGCGACAAGCATCCAGATGCCCGACGAGGCTGCGCAGGCTATCGACGCGGCCGTGAAGACGGCCACGCCGACCAGGAATCCGTGGTCGCGTCGGTAGCGGTCGGCCAGGCGGCCGAAGAACACCAGCAGGGCCGCGTACACGATGGCGTAGCCGTTCAGAATCCATGACAGTTGGGACAGATCGGAGGTGTGAAAATCGCGGGCGATTTGCGGTAGTGCGACGTTGACGATGAACAGGTCGAGGCTCGCCAACACCATGCCGGCGCACACGATGATCAGCACTTCCCGGGAGGTGCGACGTGTGGGCGTCAGGGTTGGGGCCTGGGTGAGGAGTGTCATGGTCAAGTCCGATCAGCGTGAGGGATTCGTGTAAACCCGGCGCGGGGTGACGAGCACCGCTGCACGTCGGTCTTGGACCATCACCCGGTCGTAGGCGTCCCAGTCGTGGTGGGTGCCGCCGGCGGCGACGAAGACACCTCGTAGCAGCTGCCGGAGGGATTCGTCGTCCATGTGTGGGCTCGGGTCGTCAGGTCCGATGATCTCGGCGTAGCCCTCCACCGCCGCCCAGCGCAGCCCGGCTCGGGCTACGACTGTGATGTGAGGGTCGGCCCGCAGGTGTCGCAGTTTCTGCGAGCTACCCATCGCTGCGAATCCGACGACCGTGTTCTTCGAGGCAACGTGTGCCAGCACGCCGGCGTTCGCTACTGACGAGTGGACATTCCCATCGGGCCGGACCGTGGAGACCACGCACAACCCTCTATCAAGGGGGATGAGCTCCGAGAATGCCGACAGGTTGCTCGCATTCAGGCCTCTCCTTCCGGGCATGTCTCTGTGCGTCTCTCTTACCGGAGGCCGAGAATGTCCCGGCGAGCTCGTCCCGCGCCCGGAGCCGCGCGACGACGCGGAGCTTCTCATCCGGCGAGCTTCTCGAGGTGGCTCAGGCCGAAGGCTTCGACCAGTCCCGCCTGAAGGGGCGCCACGTCTTCGTTGGCCTTGTCGGAGCCGAAGGAAGACCCGACGACGGTGCGGACGGCGCGGTAGCCTTTGTCCTGATCAACGAGTCCGAGGATCGCCTCTGCGACGTCGTGCGGGTCGGGGGCGTCGGCGCCTTCGAACCTCTCGGTCAGGGATGCGGACAGCGCGTCGACTATGCCGCTCACCTCGCCATAGGACTTCGATATTTCGGTTCGGGCGGGGGGTTCGCTGGCGGCAAAGAAGTTGGTCGGATACGCGCTCGGCTGAACGGCCACGACCTCGACTCCGAGCTGGGAGAGTTCGTAGCGAAGACTGTCGGTCAGCGCTTCGACTGCGAACTTGCTGGCGCCGTAGAGGCCCAGGAACGGGATTGTCAGGCGGCCGAGGACCGACCCGATGTTGATGATCAGGCCGTCGTTCCTCTTGCGCATGGAGGGGAGTACGGCGCGGGTGACTCGCAGAAGGCCGATGACATTGGTGTCGAAGACGGCCCTGGCCTGTTGTGTCGTGAAGGCCTCGGTGACCCCTGCAGACCCGATACCAGCATTATTGATGAGGACATCGATCTTGCCGGCATCCGCCAGCACGTATTCGACGGCTGCGTCGACGGACCGGTCGATGCGAACGTCTAGTTGCACGGTTTTGACGTCGAGCTTGCGGAGGGCTTCGGCGGTGGGGCGGTTCTTGCCTTCGATCTGGCGCATTGAGGCGTACACCCTGTGGCCGGCCCTGTGGAGAGTCTCGGCCGTATCACGGCCAAAGCCATTGCTTGCGCCTGTAATTAGGATCGTTTTCGACACCGTCGGTCCTCCGATGTGAGTTTTGTGAAGCAACTGACATGACAGTACTGCGGTTAGTTGTGTAACGCAACGTATGTTTGGCGCCGCGTCGTGGTCCCGTGTGGCTTCGGGACGATTCTTCGATGTGGCGCCTAACGAGCGGGCGAAACCGGCGTCTTCCAACGCCGCTGAACCGTCGCTCAGAGGCCCTACGTGGAGGCGCCTGGCCCCGGAACCGTCTCTATCTCATCGAGGCGAAGGCTCTTGGTACCTTTCGGCACGATGGCCGCGACGACCGGCTTCTTGTCGGACTTGCGGAGTTGAAGGCGCGGAGGCGCTTCGTTCAGGTAGTCATCGCCCCACTGGCGCAACGCGGTCAGCGCGATGTTCAGATCGCGTCCCTTCTTGGTGGGCTGGTGCTCATATCGACTCGGGTGATCGCTGTAGCGGACCCGCTCGAGCACCCCCTCACTGACCAGCCAGTTCAGACGGTCGCTCAGCACATTTCGAGCGATGCCCAAGCTGTTTTGGAGCTGGTCGAACCGTCGCAGCCCGAGAAGGACGTCGCGGATGATGAGTAGCGTCCAGCGCGCACCGACAATCTCGAGGGCTCGGGCCACCGAACAGTTCTGGCCTTCGTAGTCACGGTTCAACATTCCAACCCAATTCTACGAGTGTCAGTTGCGTGACACAACCTTCACGGGTAATCTCCAGGAGGAGGTCGCGTCCCAGGACGAACTGGACGCGATATGTGGACGCGACATGCGGATGCGACGACACGGAGGAACACGAGATGCCAGGCCTTCCCACGCTGAGCGAAGGAATCGCACTTACCCACTTCATTGTCGCCTCTGACGTCGAGCGTGCCGGCCGCTTCTACACCGATATTCTGGGCGGGGAGATCGTGCTCGCCGGCGAGCCGACCGTGGTCGCGCTCGCCAACAGCTGGATCATCATCAACACCGGCGGCGGGCCAACCGATGACAAGCCGACGATCACTCTTCACACACCAGAGAATCTCGATCGAGTGAGCAGTTTCTTAAACATCCGCGTCGCCGACATCCAGGCCGTCTACGAGACATGGAGTGGGCGAGGGGCCAAGTTCATCACCCCGCCCATCGATCGCGGCCAAGAGATCCGCTGCTACCTCCACGACCCCGACGGTCACCTGATAGAAGTCGGGCAGATCAAGCAGACCAGCGCCTGAAGCAGGTCGATCTCGTAAGGGTCCGCGGACAGTTTCCCGTCGAGAATTTCCGAAAATCGAACACCTTCATGCGCTCGTCGCCGTATCAGTCAACACCCCAAGAGGGCGACGGTCTGCCCCGTCGCCGCGCGTTTGGGCATCCGAGCGAGAAATCCCTACTGGAACTCTGGCTGAAGCCGTGCGAGGACTTTCGTGTTCCCCTGTGTGCGCAGTCCACGGCCGCGTGCCGCGCTCAGAGTGAGGTCGCCGGTGAGAACACCCACGACTAATTGTGGCTCGCCAGTTAGGACCAGGTCGGGGTGCGGGGTGCCGCCCGGCCGGGTATGAAGCTTGCCTTCACCGGTCACCACCGTGATGGGCTCGCCGCCCGCCCGTAGCTCGATCGTGACCGGGGGCTCCTCCGGCGCTCGGTCGGTGACGAACAAGCTGACCGGCAGTGCGAGCCAGCTTTCCCGGTACACGTCTCGTTCATCGCGTTCAGCCATCAGCGGTGCGCCCCAACGCCCGAGATCGTGGACTATGGCCTTGAGTTCGAGACCGCGCGGGGTGAGACGGAACAGCGTGGTTGCGATCGGCGGGGGTGCGTCCTCTCGGGTGATCACGCCGGCTTCTTCGAGGTCTCGCAGACGGTCCGTGAGCAGGTTGGAGGCGATTCCCGGCAACCCGTGAAGCAGGTCGGTGTACCGGCAGGGGCCCTGTAGGAGCAGTTCGCGCACGATCAGGAGGTTCCAGCGGTCGCCGATCAAGTCCAGCGCCTTGGCGATCGCGCAGTAGTGCTGGTAGGAGCGCTTGGCCATGGCCATACTCTAGCTCAAGTTCGCTTTACAACTAGCGATTATCACTTGATATTTTCTACAAGCCTATTTAGTCTGTCAAGCATGCAACGCCGTGCTTTAGTCCTGCCTTCGCTGCTGCTCGCAGCGTTCATAATCAACCTCGACATCACGATCGTGAACGTCGCCCTGCCGTCCCTCGTCCGGGAGCTGCATGCGTCGAACTCGCAGCTGCAGTGGGTCGTTGACGGCTACAACCTCCTGTTCGCGGCGCTGCTGTTGGCAGCCGGCAGCCTGAGCGACCGTCTCGGCCGCAAGGAGTTCCTGGTCGGGGGGCTCGTGGTGTTCGGCGCGGGCAGCGTGTTCGGTGGCGTGACCACGTCGGTCGGGCCGCTGATCGCGGCCCGCTGCGTCATGGGCGTCGGTGCGGCGATGATCTTCCCGGCCACCCTGTCACTGATCTCGAACATTTTCACCGACCGTACAGCCCGGGCCAAAGCGATCGGCTTGTGGGGTGCGACCACGGGGATGGCCATCGCCCTCGGGCCGATCGTGGGCGGCTGGCTGCTCGAGCAGTTCAGCTGGTCGAGCATCTTCTATGCGATGGCCCCGGTGGCCGGACTCGCCGCCCTCATGGCGGCGTCAAGCGTGCCGACATCGCGCGACCCGAGCGCGCACAGGTTCGACTTGGCCGGGCTCGTGCTGTCGGCCGCCGCAATGGCTGTACTGACATTCACACTGATCGAGGCGCCCAGTCACGGCTGGGGCAGTAGGCGCAGTATCGCCGGCTACGCGATCGCGGCTGTTCTGTTCGCGGTCTTTGTTCTTCGCGAGCGCGGCGCCGATGAACCCATGCTCGACATCAGCCTCTTCCGCAATCCGCGTTTCACCGCGGCGAGCGGCTCGGTCACGGTGATCTTCTTCGGGCTGACCGGTTTCAGTTTCCTCATCACGCAGTACTTCCAGTTCTTCAAGCGGTACGCACCGCTCGAGACCGGCGTGCACCTGCTGCCGGTCGCGCTCTCGGTGGGCGTGATGTCGGTAGTCGGCACCAAGCTGGCCGTAAATGTCGGCACCAAACAAATTGTTGCCATCGGCATGTTCTGTTCGGCCGCATTCTTCGCTTGGGTGTCCAGGGTGAGCATCCATACTGGCTATCCCGAGATCGTCGGCCAGATGATCGTCGGCGGCAGCAGCGTGGGTTTGGTCAGTGCACCGGCAACCGAGGCCATCTTGGGCGTCGTGTCGGCAGCCAAAGCTGGCATCGGCTCCGCTGTCAATGATGCCACCCGGCTGCTCGGCAGCACCCTGGGCATCGCTGTGACCGGCAGCATCTACGCGTCGATCTATCGCAACCATGTGGCCGGTCGGCTTCCCTCCACGTTGGCCCCCCAGTTGGCCCGCACGGCCCGGGATTCGGTCGGCGCCGCGTTCCGGG
Source organism: Acidimicrobiales bacterium (assembly GCA_036378675.1). Lineage (NCBI taxonomy): Bacteria > Bacillati > Actinomycetota > Acidimicrobiia > Acidimicrobiales > Acidimicrobiales bacterium. The sequence continues at coordinate 9,207 of DASUWA010000015.1, read as the reverse complement.
TGGCTTCGAGCCCCAGCCTCAGCGGTCGCGCCGGCGTCGGGAACGCCGTGCACACGGCCGCGACACGAGCCTTCTTCGACGGGATGAAGGTGGCCCTCATCCCTATTGCCATCCTAAGTGCCCTGGGTGGAGTCATGGCCCTACTGCTGTTGCCAGCCCACCCGGTGATCAGTAACGACGGCGAAGAGGTCGAACAAGAGCCCTTCCTCGCCGCGCCGCTCGAAGCCTAATGAGCGACCTCAACCCCAAAATGCTTTTCCTCCTGGCGAGCTCCGCGGATCAAGTCGTCGGCGGCGACCCCACTGACCCACGGGAGTGTGTTGGTTGACCGCCCCCTCGCTGTCGAACCTTGACTTCGACTGGTGGGCTAACAACGGTCCGACAGCCGGCTATCTGCTGAGCTTTGCTCTGGCCGCGGCCGACGAGCTGCGCAAAGCATTCGTGGAAGTGCCTCTTTCGGTGTCCATGCAAATCTTGGGCTTGCCGCGTGTTGGTGCTTTCGCGTACGAACCGATTCGGCTGATAAGCAGACCCGGAACAGGTGTGACATCTGTCGACTTCGTGCAGCAACGCCTCTTCGCCCTGGCCAACGTAATCAGCGGAGCGCCCGACGGGCCGTCGCTCCCAAGTGACGCAGGCCCTCCGGCCGCCATGCCCGCCGGGGCCTATCGCCCAATCGAGATGCCCTCGCCATCCGTCCCCGTCACTCAGCACTTCGAATATCGGCCAACGGCTGAGGTCGATGGGAGCGGTCCCCGCGACGGATGGGATGTGGTCTGGCTCACCCCGCTCGACCACAAACTCGAGGGCCGGCGCCTTGTCGCGTCGATGGTCGACTGCTGGTACCCGCCAAGCCACATGCAAGCTGTCAGACTCCACCTTCGAGAGGGCGAGCCTCTCCGCCAGCCCAGTCCGACAATCCTGACCGCGGCCACGATGACGTTCACCGCAGCAGACCGCGACTATGACGACATTTCACAGGCGCTGTTGGCCAGTCAAGTGACCGCATCCACCGGCGGCTGGATCTTTGAACGTCACGAAATCTGGTCCGAGGCCGGCGTCTTACTCGCGGTCGCGGACCTGGTCCGCGAGATCTCCGACCGCGAGTCCTGAGACGGCGAAACGCCGGCGTCGCCACATGAACGGCCCCGTCGCCAGTTGTACAGGACTGATCGGCCAAAGGCGGAGCCTGCTCATCGTCAGTGACGCCCTCTCGGGTGTTAGCCGCTTCGACGACTTCCGAGCCCGGCTAGGAATATCCGCCAGCACCCTCACTAGACGGCTGAACGACTTGGTGGACGCCGGCGTACTCGAGCGCGTCCCGTATCAACTGCATCCACCGCGTTCGGATTATCAGCTGACCGAAAAAGGTCAAGACCTGCGGCTGGTAGTCACGATGATGGAACAGTGGGAAGATCGCTGGACCGTCCCCTAGGACGCTCGAGATATCGGAGACCACCCTCCTCGACAGTCAAGGCCGCCGAAAGCTTCACACCGGAACCCCGGCCAGCTCAAGGTAGGCAATCCCATCCTGCTGGGGCTAAACGACGCCATGGTCGTCTTCGGGAAGAAGCGGGTGACGACCAATGTTGGTGGACCTGTCCATCTCTGTTCCACGACGCCGCCTTGTTCGCGGCCTTCTGGTGTTGGCCACATTTTGGGTCGTCACCACTTCACACTTCATAGAGGTTGGTCCGCTGCGGTGAGGAAAAGTTGACATGACTGACGGGAGCGAGATACCAAGCGATCTCGCTGCCGCGGTCCGGTCGGGCCGGACGTCCGCCCGCCCGCGTTGGTGGCCCGAGCTCCTTCTGCTGGGCGGAGGATACGGCCTCTACCACCTCGCTCAAATCCACGCCCCGCGGGTTGCAGCGACCCGACACGGCTGGAACATCCTCGCATGGGAACGCAGCGCCAAAATCGGGTTCGACCTGTCGATCAACCGCTTCGTTGCGGCCCGGTCGTGGCTCGCCGTCCCAGCCGACTACTACTACGCCACACTCCACTTCCTGGTGCCAATCAGCGTTTTGGTGTGGCTGTGGCGATCGCACCCGGACTGGTATCGGCAGGCCCGGCGGGTAATCGTCGCCGGCACGCTCATCGCCCTGGTCGTCTTTTGGCTCTACCCGTCGGCTCCGCCCCGGTTGCTCGGCGGGTCGGGTTTCATCGACACCAACGTGGCCTTCCACACCATTTTCGATGTCGAGCGGGGCAGCTCCTCGAGAGCAGCCGATCTGTACGCAACCATGCCATCTCTGCACCTTGGGTGGGCGCTGTGGTGCGCTTGGGCGGCTGCGGGCCCGTTGCGCCGGCCCATTGCCCGCAAAACCGTGTACCTGTACCCGGTTCTCACCGCCGCGGTCGTCATGGCCACCGGCAACCACTTCTTCCTGGATCTGATCGGCGGCGCCGCCGTGATGGGCCTGGGGTGGGTGGCCAGCCTGTGGATCCCCGACATGTCGGCCCGATTGCGGCTGTTCAAGCGGCGCCGCGTGCCGGCCCGCGTGTGGGTCGCCGCGTTCGCATCGACTATTGGTCCCCTAGCCGTGGTTTCAGCAGTGCTGGGAGGCGGCAATTTGGCTGCATCCGGCTTGCACGCCATCGTCCACGCCCATCCGATCTGGCTGATCGTGGCCGCGGTGGCGGAAGCCGGGTCGATGGCGGCTCTCGCCGGGCTGCACCGTCGGGCGCTGCGGACCACGGGAGTCGCGGTCCGGCGGCGCACTGCCGCGGCCATCACGTTCGCGTCCAACGCCATCTCGGCCAGCCTCCCGCTTGTCGGATCGCTCGCCGGCACCACCAACACGTGGCGCCAGTACCACCGCCAGGGAGCAGCAGCGCCTGCAGTGACCTGGGCGCTCGGGGCCAGCGGCGTCGCCTCGTCCCTGGCCTTCACCCTCATCATCGGGCTGGCCGCCACGGCCAGCGGGAACCCGGCCTTCATGGGCGCCGGCGCGGCCGGAACGCTCATCGTGCTGGCCCTCACCGCGACAGTGGCAGTGGGCACCCGCCTTCCAGCGCTCCGAGCCCGCCTCGAAGATACTGTGACCGGCCTTCTGTTCCGGCTGCCCGGCAGGGCCAGCCGGTGCCCGCTCGCCGATCCTGCCGGGTCGGTCCGGAACTTCATCGAGAAATTCGGCTCCTACAGTCCGAGCGTCGGCGACATTGGCTTCGCGGTGTCCGCCGGAGTCCTGAACTGGACTCTCGATGCCCTGACGCTGGCGCTCGCCATTCGCGCCGCGGGCGGTCACCTGCCGCTGACCGATCTCATCGTCGTGTGGGCGGCCGCCGCCACGGCATCAACTGTTTCGATCACCCCCTCGGGGATCGGTGTGGTGGAGCCGGTCCTGGCGGCCAGCATGGTGCTCGCCGGCTTGACCCACTCCAAGGCCATCGCGGCCGCCCTCCTCTACCGTTCGATCAGCGTGGTGCTGGTAGTGCTGGTCGGATGGGTCCTTCAATGGTCGTTGAGTCGGGTCGGCACCGCTCCGGCACCCGCCCACCAGCACCCGAAAGGCGCCGCCCTCCGTGTCGGCCTCCTCGCTCGTCGACCTGCGGCGGCGTCCGTTTGTCGGTACCAGGCGCAGGGCGCTCTAGAAGGCTCTCACGCAGATGAAGGTCTAGACGAGAGAATCGCGAGTTAGTTGTTTTATGCAACGGATAGTGATAGCTTCGGCTTCACGGCACGACGCACAGACGCGTGAGGGATACACCTAAATGTCGACAATCGTCAGCTTCCACGCCCACCCAGATGATGAGTCCATTCTCTGCGGTGGAACCCTCGCCAAGGCGGCCAAGGAGGGACACCGGGTGGTGTTGGTCACAGCCACCAGAGGCGAGCACGGAGAAGTTCCAGCCGGGTTCCTCAGCGCCGGGGAGACGCTGGGGCAGCGACGGGAAATCGAACTCAGGGCTGCCGCCCGCATTCTCGGAGTCAACCGGGTCGAGTTCCTCGGCTACGTCGACTCCGGGATGCGCGACGAACCTACCAACTCGGCTCCTGGAGCCTTCTGGGGAGCAGACATCGAAGAGGCGGCCGAACGCCTCGCCAAAGTTCTGCTCCAGGAGGACGCCGACGTCCTTACCGTCTACGACAGCAACGGCGCATACGGCCACCCCGACCACATCCAAGTCCACCAGGTAGGCGTACGAGCGGCACGAATCGCTCGGACACCGTTCCTGTTCGAAGCCACACTGAACCGCGAGCACGTGATCGCACTGCGCGATAGCCAACCGGAAGACCAACCGGCCCCACCCGACATCGGCGACGAGATCGGCCTGCCCGCAACCAGGATCACAACCACTGTTGATGTCACCAATTTCCTGGAAACCAAACGGTCCGCGATGGCCGCTCACCGCTCGCAGATGTCCGACGAATCCTTCTTCCTCTCCATGCCCCCTGAACAGTTTCGTGTCGCCTTCGGGACCGAATGGTTCAGACAGTTGCCGACGGACTTCGGTGGGCGATCCCGCTCCGAGAATCTGCTCAGCGACGATGGCTAACCGCATGCCCTTGGCGCCCGTACGCACCGAAAGATAGGCAATCGTGATGCCCACCCCGGAGGTCACTGGCCACGCGTCGTCGCCGGAGAAGGCCGCCAAGCTTCGCGCCCTGCACGTGCCTGGCGTACCGCTCGTTCTGCCGAACGCGTGGGATGCCGCGTCGGCACGAATGGTGGAGAAGGCTGGGTTCCCGGTGGTTGCCACCAGCAGCGTGGCTACTGCCGAGGTGCTGGGCTACGACGACGGAGAAGCCACGCCTGTCGCTGCGGTCCTGGCGGCGGCGGCGCGGATCGCTCGTTCGGTAAACGTGCCGCTGACTGTCGACTTCGAACGTGGCTACGGCCTTGCGCCGGCCGAGTTGGTCGAACGGATCGCTGCTACCGGCGCTGTGGGCATCAACTTGGAGGATTCGGATCCCGCGACCGGGACAATGGTCGACATCGCCGAGCAGGCCGATTTCCTGGCCATGGTTCGCTCGGAGGCGTTGGCCGCCGGCATCGATCTGGTGATCAACGCTCGGATCGACTCGTTCTTGCGCCAAACCGGCTTGCCCCTCGAGCAGCTTTCCGCCACGATCGAGCGCGGTCGTAGGTATCTGGCCGCGGGGGCCGATTGCGTCTTTCCGATCGGAGCTAACGACCCTGACGTGATCCGTGTGCTGGTCGAGACCATCCCCGGGCCCGTCAACGTGGGCTACGGGCGTGGGAATCTCTCGGTGGCCGATCTCGCCGCCTTGGGAGTAGCCCGGATCAGCTTCGGGCCGATCCTGCACTGGCAGCTCTACCGTAAGTTCGGGGCGGCCCTGCTGTCGGCGGTCGCCTCGGGTCAGAACCCGTGGGCGGTCTGACTCGGTGCCCCGAACCGCCACGATAGGGTTCCCGCGCGTCTGCGGGCCTTGGGATGTACGTTGCGTAAAGCAACGGGCGCTGTAAGCTTGGAGCGTGCAAAGAACAACTTTCGAGCACATGAACTGCTCGGTGGCCCGTTGTCTTGATGTGGTCGGAGAGTGGTGGAGCCTGCTTATCGTGCGCGACGCCTTCTTGGGCGTGACCCGCTTCGAGGACTTCCAAGCCCGCCTCGGCATAGCCCGCAACATTCTCACCGATCGCCTGAACCACCTGGTCGACCACGGCGTTTTGGAGCGGGTCGCCTACCAGCAGCGTCCACTGCGTTCGGAGTATCACCTCACCGACAAGGGCAGAGACCTGTGGCTGGTGGTGACCATGATGCGGCAGTGGGGCGACCGCTGGGCTGCGCCGGACGGCCCTCCCCTTCGAATCCGCCATAACACCTGCGGCCGTTTGGTCAAGGCGGTGGCTGTCTGCTCGCACTGCGGTGAGCCTCTCGATGCGGACAACATCAGCGCTGTCCGAGGCCGCGGCGCGGTTCCAGGCGACTTCGACCGTACCGCCCTTGCGGACACCGCAGCTCCCGTCTAATCCGGCCAGTCCCGCCGCGGCGGTTCACAGTGACGAGTTGGCCCGCACTGGGTCGCCGCTCTTGGCCGTCTGCAGGCACATCCTGATTTGCGGTCATAGCCAGGCCGCGGATCGGGGGCGCGTCTTATGGCTTTGCACTCGGCGTTCGGGGGCGCACATAATGACGTCGGTCAAAGCCCGGACACGTGCGCGCGAATCGGCGTGACGCGCTGAAGTGAGGTTCGGGAGCTCGGGCCTTGCACGAACGCAGAGTGTCCGCCGCAAGGTGAGCACCGAGAGAGTCGGGTTCGGGCGATCAGAGCGCGCACTTACGGTTCGGGTTGCCGCGTCAACAATCGAGACCGACTCGGCGATCGAGCGCGGCACGTACCCGCGGTACTACTGGTGCCGAGTCGTGCTCCCTTTGGTTTCAGACCTATTGCTGCACAAGGTCCACGATCGGCATGATGACTGGCGGCTGTGCCAGTTCGATGCCCAGCTGCTCCATGACCGGACCGAGGTAGGTAAGGAACTGGTCGAAGGCCTCCTGGCTGTCCCAAACGTCGAAGACCTGCAGCTGTCCGTCATCGCCGAAACACGAATGGAGCCTCATAGCACCTTCGGGTGCTCCCGCTTGGCGCAGGAGTTCGCGCCCCTTCGTGTGCTGCTGGGCGGTCATGTTCTTGGTGACGATGTAGATGGCAATCACGAAAGTGATCTCCTCGCTGTTCGGGTTCTCAGTCTGTTCCTCGAAGCTGATTCGACTGCGCCACGGTAGCCCGTCGGCTCGATCGGCTCAGTCGCTTTGGAGGGATCGCGGCAAGCTACCGCCGCGTGGAGACCCGCTCCCAGATCAGCAGCGCGTAGCGTTATGTCGAGCCGACGATCGGGCGCACGGAGTCGCCGGTCTGCGTGCTCCATGATTCCCATGTCGTCCATAGAAGAGGCGCAGATCGCTCGAGTTCTAGGTGGCCCGATGGGATCGCAAGGTGACGCCGGGCAGGTCCTGGTACGCCGAGCTGTCGGCTGACGCCACCTCCCGTTGGGTGGCGTTGGCGGTCGCCGCAATCATCAGGTCATTCGACACCGACCAGCAGCTCGGCGACGGTAATCGCCGCGATCGCAACCTCGCCCGTTTCAGCGACTCGATTCGGTTGTCGCTCTGTGAGGCTTAGCCCTCTGGTTCTGGTCCGAATGGAGCTGGCGGATCGCCAGCGGCGGGTCCAGGTCGCCCGATCCAGCCTGACCTAACCGACATCGCGCGACCGGCGGTTGGAACGGGACCAGAAGGGGCTAGGGGTGGTTCGGCATCAGGTTCGGGGACACCACCCAGAAGCGAGCGTGTCAAGGTAGCCCGATCATCGAGCAGGCCTGCCGCCGCCGTGGCGAGCGTGTCGCCATCGACGCGGATCGGACCGGTTGTCGTCTCAGCAGCGGCGAGTGTGGCCCGACGAACGACCTCTCGGATGTAGGTGGCGGTTCGACCTTCAGTCGCAGAGACTGCCGGTTCGAGAGCTTCGGCGGATAGGCCGTCAACTCCGACCTGTGAACCGTACAGTCTGAAAAGAGCCCTTCGCCCGTCCGAGTCAGGAGGGGCGATTTCCACGGCGGCATCGACACGGCCTGGCCGTTCCGAGAGAGCCCGTTCCAAGATGTCCACTCGGTTGGTGGTCAGGAGGAAAGTCACGTCTACGTCGTCACCGAGGCCGTCGATCTGATTGAGAACTTCGTAGAGGATCGGGTTCACTCCAAGTGGACCGAAGGAGCGGTCGGGCGCGATCACGTCCACATCCTCGAGGATCACCAGGGACGGTTGAAGCAACCGTGCAAGCCCGCATACCTGTCCAAGCGCGGGACCGATCATCATGAGTGCCTGGCCAGAGAGGATAAACGAGGTCACACCGCGCAGCTGTGACAGCAGATAGCGGATGGTGTGGGTCTTCCCCGTTCCGGGCGGACCATAAAGGAGGATTCCCCGCTTGAGGTGCTGGCCGGCGGCTTGGAGTCGCGTCCTGTGCGCGGCGATCCCTATGACATGGCGCTCGATCTGGGCCAAGGTGGCGTCAGGAAGCACCAGCTGGCCCCGTTGGAGCCCGGGCCGGCGGACGAACCGCATCATTCCGTACTGGTTGCCCTCACCTGGGCCGAGCGCGAGCACCTGACCACGAAGGACGCTCTGTTCCACCGCCAGGCGCCGCAGCTCGGACAGGATCTCGTGCGCGTGGGAGCGGTTTTCGGCGAGCACCTCGATCATCGCCTGTTGTATCGGCCCGTGGGGATCGGCACCTCGGAGAAGGGCTGCGGCCTTCTGGGTGCCATCGCTTAAAAGGTAAAGCCCGAAGCGAACGCAACTCCGCGTGGAATCTGGCGAGTCCGCAAGGTCGACATAGTCGACCGGGCCTATACCCACCCCATACCGGGCGGCACCCGAGAGGAGCTCACTGAGGGGGTGGAAGCGACGCTGATCGCCGGAGATGCCGATGATCTCGAAGGAGCGTCCAGGCTCTGCGTGGATCCACTGGTCAAGGGCAACGTGCACATCCACGAGTTGATAGGGCGGAAGCTCTTGAGAGACGACCGGCAAACCGGCGGGATCGGTTCCAAGGTGTCCCCGCAGGCGTGCGACCAGAGCGTCCTCGGTGCCGTCAAAGGCCAGACGGTGGACAGCAGTGAGCACTCGAGCGAGGCTCCGCGCCAGCAGCCGCAGGTCCTCCTCTGGCACAGCAGGGTTTGAATCCTCGACTGGCACCTTGGCAGCGTAGAGGACCGCGCCACGTTACGACTTCCTTACGAGCAGACGGCTCGTAGTTGACGATCGGGCCGCCTTCAGGGTCCCGATAGCTGATGACTTGGCTCGGGCGACGTTTCCTGGTAACCGTTCCCCCTCCACTGCCATGACAAAGTCGCACGAATCGAAGGGTTGGCCCCGCTGTCCGACGGCCCGTAACCCTCGACCTGCAGACTCAACTCGCTGCCGCTCGCACGCGGGGGCGCGGTAGCCAGCCAATAGTCGTGCTCGCTTACCAGCACCTGGAACAGCCGCGGAGTCGTCGATGACGAGTCCAGGCGGTAGACAAAGACGGCGTTGGGAGGGTGACTGGCGACTTCGCAATGCACCACCACGACGGCCACCGGCACTCCGTCGGCCGGAGTCGTGTACAACACGGGTTCGACCGGAACTCCAGGGTTGGCGGAACTGCCGGGCGGCTCACATTGAGTCATGGGATAGGCGAACTTCGACCAGTCAGTCCGACTGAGCTGGTTTGCCGAGATATCGGACCCACCG
>DASUWA010000014.1 GCA_036378675.1 Acidimicrobiales bacterium | reverse complement strand
GATCAATGGGTGCGTCAAGGAGTACAAGTGCGCTCGCTTCCAAGCTGCTAACCAGAGGGCTATGGATACCTCCGGCGTGCCTCGAGCAGGGAGTGACCAAGCTTGTCCATACAGGGCCGAGGCAGTGGCTGCTTAGGGTTCGCGATCGTGGCGTCGAGTGCGAATACAGCCGCTAGCTTCGGCCGCCGGCCGGTACGGTCATGAGTCCATTCCGTTGTGCATATCTCTGTCGCCCGCTTCCGAAGCTGAGTCAAGGTCGATACCGAGAGCTCGATTGACAGCGGATTTCGGCCACCTCAGAAGACGTCCCACCCGGATCGGTTCAAATGGAAAGTCCCCTCGCCGGCAATGCTCGTACACCGCCCAAGTGGACGTAGCGAGCAGCTTTGCCATTTCCTCCGCGTTGTAGGTGAGGCTCATTCAACCGGCTGACGGCGGATCGAGTTGAAGCATCCGGCGCAATGCTGCAGTTGGAATACGGATCCGGCCCCTCACCCGGATGAACGGGAGGGAGCCATCATGAATTGCGCCGTACAGGGTCGTCTTGGCTACCCCAAGCGCAACCGCCGCCTCATCGACGTTGACGGTCGGCCGGATGTCGGGGTCCAGCCTGATCGGCGTCCTAATCGACATCAAAACATCTCCTCAATAGACGGACGAGAGAAGTATGGACTATGCTCAAGGGTATATGCCATACATGCACATTCCTAATAGCTGACGGTCCAGGAATTTGGCCAAGGCGCGGCGCACACCCGAAGCGTTCTTCGATGGCCCTTCCTCTCGAGTGGTGGTTGATGAAGTGGATGGCAAGCCTCGCTCCCGCCAGTGGCCGGAGTTTTTGGGAGTGCAATGGCTTGTTGAGACCATCTGGTCGCAGGACGGCATACGTCTCGAGCCCCTCTCCGTAACAGTCACGTCTCCCGATCCAGACTCGGCTCCCGTGTCAGCCGAGGTGCTGCGACGGCTGCCCATCGGTTCTTTGCATCAAAGAGCCAGGCAGGTAGCTGCGGGCATCACGAAGATGGTTCCGAACAATAGACCTGCCCTCCCCGAGGTCGATCATCTTTTGGCCGCGTTGGAGAAGTCAGGTGCTCACCGGGGTGTGGCCACGAGCGCCCAGGAGTTAGAGATTCTCGCCACCGTCTATGTATCGGCGTACCAAGCAGGGGAGTCAGTGACCCAAGCAGTTGCCGACTATTTCGGGATCTCAAAATCAACAGCAGGCAAGCGAATCATGAAAGCCCGAACCAATGGGCTCCTTCCCAGGTCGAGGAGGCTAACACGATGAAGGGCAGCACGATCAAGCGCGGCAACACATGGACCGCCTACTGGTTCACGACCGACCCGGCCACCGGTAAGCGCCGACAACACTCAAAAGGGGGCTTCCGAACCAAGAACGACGCACAACGCCACCTGAACGGGATCATCGACAAGGTCGAGCGCGGTGAGTGGAAACCCGACAAAAAGATGACAGTGGAGCAGCTTCTGGCGGAATGGCTTGCCGCCAAGCGGTCCGAGGGGCTGAGAGAGAATACGACCGCGATGTACGGCAACGTTATAGACGGCTGGCTTCTCCCACATGTCGGGAAACTCAAGCTCGACCAGTTAACGCCGGCTAGTGGTCAGCGGCTCGTCGAAACCTTGAAAACCGACGATGGGAGCCGACTTAACCGGGGTGCGCTCTCGTCTCGTTCGGTACAGCTCGCCGTCCAGGTTCTCAAGGCAGCCACGCGGTGGGCCCTCGAGACCGGACTTGTTGGCCGCGACCCGCTGGTCGGGTTCAGGCGACCCCGCGCCAGCGGGTCGCCAGCGGCCACCGGCGCATGGATCGTTGGCGAAGCCCGCAGGTTCCTGGCATCGGTCGAGACGGACAGGATGCGGGCCGCTTGGTGGCTGCTCCTCGGTAGGGGCCTACGCCGCGGCGAGCTCGCCGGGCTCAAATGGTCGGCGGTGGATCTCGATGCCGGCGTCATCCGGATCATCGAAACCCGGGTCGTCGTGAAGTCAAAGGCGACCGCGTCGACCCCAAAGACGGACGCCGGACGAAGGGCCGTCAAGCTCGATGCCGTGTTGGTGGCCGAGTTGCGGCGGCACCGTCAGATCGTCGACCTGGAACGGCACGTCGCCGGCGAGGCATGGACGGACACCGGATACGTATTTGTCGACCAACTCGGTCAGCCGTACCGGCCAGAATTGATCTCCCGAAACTTCACCCGACTAGCCAGGACGACGGGCCTTCGCCCGATCCGACTACACGACCTACGCCACACCGCGGCATCGCTGATGTTGGCGGCGGGTGAGTCACCAAAGGTGGTCGCCGAGATCCTCGGCCACTCCTCCCCCATCATCACCCAGGTCGTCTACCAACACCTCATGCCGGGGCAAACAGATGCTGCCGGCGAACGACTGACGGGGCTCCTAGCCGCCACCTAGGTCCCTTTGTCGGCGCGGTCCCTACGGGGCCTCAGGGTTCATGATGTCGGCATGTTCAGGTGGTATCTCACTCTTGGCCCTGGTTGAGATCTTCTCGAGCAGTGTTTCCAAGGCCTCAGGGTTTGCAATACCCTCTTGCATTTCCTGGACAGCGGCAGACCACAGTTGTCGGTGAACAGCAGGCGCAGTGAGAGGCCCATGGGCCGTGAAACCAGTGAATACAACGATGTGGTCTCGCTCGAGCGCTACTCGGATGGGATACACACCGACCTCTCCGTCCGGACGTGGCTCTGAAACGGCTGTGGCCGAAATGTCCACCAGCGCTCGGCGTTCGACAGCAATGAGGCGACAGGCTTCAATGGAGTCCAACAGATAGTCGCCCTCAAAACGGACAGCCTTCAGGCGCGGACGGTCGCTCTCCTCATCAGGTTCAGCTGCATCTCGGCTCTGAGTCTGACCAATGCTAAACCGCGCCATTGTCAAGTTGAGACGTGCTATTCCCGCCGAACGGAAGCGGGTCGTTATCAGGTCAAGCATGATGAGGCTGCTGGATTCGAATCGCTGGCGGGTTTCATCTGACAGAACCCCAATACGGACTGGCACATAACCAAGCTGCGACCAACCCGTAACCATCCGCAGCGCGACCATCGCCGCTCGACTATCTGACGCCGGAGCCCTGACGACCCTTACGACACTTAGACCTTCAGTGAGCACGACTGATACCTGGCGATCAGATTGCTGGTTGGGTCGAAGATGGGGGTGCTCAACCACCTCTTCATCGACTACTGCCTGATAAGCCCGCACTGTCCCAACGAGTTCCAGCTGGCCATCGCTAGGTTCACCGATGATCCGCTCGAACACAAACCATCTCGCAACACCAATACGGATATAGCGGCCAATGACATACCCCAGCCGCTCGGCGGTGAGTTGGAGATCCGGAGGCCCCTCCATCGCGAACAACCGGTCGATCCAACCGCGTTCGGGGACGGGTTCACTCTCGGTTTCGAGTACGAGCCGAGCGATTTCCTCGTCATTCCACTTGTAATACCGAGCTATGCGTGTGGCTAGATCTTCACTACCACCGCTCTGGGGGATGCCGCTCTGTCGAGCAATCTCGCGGAGTGCAGGTAATTTCAGGCCAACCAGCGCCTTCTTAATGACCTCCTGACGGAGCTCGTATTCCATGATTCGGGGCTGCTCGTCGACCCTTTCCACCGGGACTGCAGGAACGATCTCATCCTCCAGTGCAGCGCGGAGAAAGCCATCTAAGCCGGCGTCTATGTGGTCAGCATCAGGCAATGTCCGAAATACGATGTTCTTTGCGAGCCTCTCGTGCTCTCGCCGTACCTCCGGCACCATGGCAGCGATGTAGTCATTCAGCTGTTGGATCACATCCTCGATCAGTTCTGAATGGATCACCCTTTTTGTCTCGCGCTTCGGACTCATGCTTCACCCATTTTTCCGCTCCCGCTCCTGTCGGGCCATGGCATAGTAAGCCACAGTTAGATAAACCAGCTCCCACTCCTCCGTGGACTCGGGCGTTGCCTGCCCACTCAATACGTGCTGGGTGATCGAGCCGACTGCCAGCATCAGCTTGGCAGTAGCTCCTGCTATCTCCGCATCTGTTAATTCGTCGTTGTCGCCCTCAGGACGTAGTTGCCGCAAAATGGGCTGGACGCCATCAATGCACTGGAAGACCTTCTCGCAGGGGAACTTGTTGGAGTCCACCCATTTCTTCAGGGCATACTTCTTTGCGGTTCCTTGAAGCTCGCTTGGAATGCGCACGGCTCAGTCCCAAACGCCTGAGCTGAGAAGTATCGCGACCGCTGGCTGCAGCGTGATGGCCAAAATCAGAACACACGCGACCACACGCTGAGCAAACTGTCGCGGGAAGTCGGGTCCGAACAACTCCGCCCAGGCGAACACCGCGCCCACGGCTACCACGGCCAGGACGCCGTTGATAACCACAAGCACCCACTTCTTCGAGATGAAGAAGTCGCGATTGCGATCCGTCGGGATGACGAGCGCGATCGCGATTCCGAGTACAGCGAACACTAGCGACTCGACCGTCAGAAGCGCGACCAGAGCATCGGTCGGCTTGAAATCGGATACGGCCGCCAAGGTCATGCTGGGTCACCGCCTACCCAGAGGTTCGGATACTGGAATGCGTCTCATCTCCACCTGCCCCGTTGACAATCCGTTGACAAGGCACCTCGCCGGCCTTGTCGCTCCGAACTCTTATCGTGCGTTTTGGCTGGTCAGCGCTGGTGTCGGAGGGGGGACTTGAACCCCCACGCCCTTGCGGGCACTAGCCCCTCAAGCTAGCGCGTCTGCCTATTCCGCCACTCCGACGTGGCGCCACCCGAAGATGGCAAGGCGTAGATCATAGTGGGAGTAAGAACCCGCTGGCCTCGCCTACGGCTCGAAGGGTTCCGGCTGCCTGCTGAAGCGCCGGTCGGGGACAAACCAGATAACCGCAACGCCCACATACAGCCCGTACGAGATCCACGGCGAGACCCATGCCAGGCCGATTGCTAGCAAATACATCACGATCGAGATGTTGCCCTTGAAGTCGGAACCTAGTCCGCGAGCGACGGTGGAATCGGGCCCGTTCGCCCGAACGATGGTTCTCACCAAGATGCCGTACGCCACGGCGGCTCCCGCAAAGCTGCATCCGTATATCGATGCAGGAAGATGAGCCCGGTAGTACTTGGCGACCCAGCCAGTGAGTACGGGAACGAGCGAAAGCCAAAATAGAAGGTGAAGGTTCGCCCACATCACCGCACCATTCAGCCGATCGGTGACCCTGAACAGATGGTGATGGTTGTTCCAATAGATCCCGATATAGATGAAACTGAGCACGTACACGAGGACGTGTGAAAGGTCTTTGTTCAGATCGCTCAGCCTCGGACCTGCCGGTACCGCTATTCCGAACGCGGTGATTGTGATGATCACGGCCATGACGCCGTCACTGAACGCCTCCACACGACCGACCTCCCGCCGACGTTCAGAAGTAGGTGCGGTCATGAGACTCCCGCGTCAGCGGCGAGTTGGTCGACGATCTCTCCGAATCGCTGGGAAAACAACGAGATGTGGCCCTCGTCCGGCTCGAACCGAGCGGTGGATCCGGGTATGTGCGCCGCAAGCCACTCACCGTGCGCGGGCGGAACCATCAGGTCCTGACCGGCCCGCCAGACCGTTACTGGAATGGCTATGTCACCGAGATCGAATCCCCAATATCGGATGAACGCCACGTCGTCGTCCCAGTAACCCGCTGATCCGCTCGAAGCTGCCAGACGCATCCAGGCAGCTAAGAACTCAGCCACGTCACCTACCAGGGCTTGTTTGTCAGGGGGCGACAACAGGCCCCCTAAGGCATCCACGAGCTGCGACGGTTGGATGTGCCGCAAGGAGGACATCAGCTCCCCTACCCTCCCTTCCAGACCAGGATCCCCAGCGATCAGCGCCTGGAACTCCTCCACGTTCTCGGGCCCCATCCCGGCCGTCCAATCGAGGTCGTCCACACCCTCGTAGGGGGCCACTCCTGCGATGGTTGCGGCGGCGGCACACCGGGTGTCAAGCAAAGCGCTGCATGCCAAGGCGTGCGGGCCTCCTCCTGACCATCCCGCCGTCACGAATCTCCGGTAGCCCAGGTGATCGAGAACAGCGCCGACATCCGAAGCGACGTCGGCAACCATGCGTCCCGGCATTCTGTCGGACGAGGCATATCCCGGTCGGGACAACGTGACCAGTCCCCAACCGTATCGAGCCGCATGCTCAACCATCGGTTCCCACAAAACCGCTGCGCCAGGCTGTCCGTGGTGGAACACAAGGGCCGTTGTATTGGCGCCGGCGGACCGAGTTGAGGCTTCGTAGTGGATTCGGCGCCCATCCAGGATCTGCAAATGCGGCATACGCAGCTCCGACCTCTAGTAATGCCAGGGAAACCTAGACCAGTCGGGCGGCCTTTTCTCCAGGAATGCATCACGCCCTTCGACGGCCTCATCCGTGGCATAGGCCAGACGGGTCGCCTCGCCGGCGAATATCTGCTGCCCGACAAGACCGTCATCCACAAGGTTGAACGCGAACTTCACCATACGCTGAGCCGTTGGACTCTTGCTGTTCACCTCTCTAGCCCATTGAAGCGCGGTGGATTCCAGCTCGACGTGTGGAACAACCGCGTTGACCGCACCCATCGCGTGCATCTCCTCAGCCGTGTACGTGCGGCCCAGGAAAAAGATCTCCCTCGCGAACTTCTGTCCGACCTGCCGGGCCAGGTACGCCGATCCGAACCCCCCGTCGAAGCTTGCAACGTCGGTGTCGGTCTGCTTGAAACGAGCGTGTTCGAAGCTGGCGATGGTGAGGTCGCATACGACGTGAAGGCTATGCCCACCCCCGGCGGCCCAACCGGGGACGACACAAATGACAACCTTCGGCATGAACCGAATGAGGCGCTGCACCTCAAGGATGTGAAGCCGGCCGGTCCGAGCCGGGTCAACACTCCTCTGATCGTCTCCACTTGCATACTGGTATCCGTCGCGACCTCGGATCCTCTGGTCTCCACCGGAGCAGAATGCCCAGACACCGTCACGCGGTGAGGGCCCGTTACCGGTCAGCAGGATGCACCCGACGTCTGGGGTTTGCCGGGCGTGGTCGAGCGCCCGGTAAAGCTCATCGACGGTGTGGGGACGGAACGCGTTCCGCACGTCCGGTCGGTCAAATGCAACCCTTACGGTGCCTCGATCGACCGCCCGGTGGTAGGTGATGTCGGTGAAATCAAAGCCTTCAACGTTTTGCCACGCCGACGAATCGAAGATCTCGGAGACCATGAGCTGGAGACTATGGGGTCCCGGCGGCGAGACCCCAACCGGTCGCGTCGTATGCAGGTCCATCCGGGGCGGCATTTGGGGAGACCCCTGTGACATCCGGCTGGCAAACGACCGCCTGAGGCAACGCGACGATCGGCAGATCGGCGTAATCGGCCCACGCCTCCTGGTCGGCCTGATTCACTAGTGCGAACCGCTGACCGTCCTGCGCGGTTGTGCCGGCAGCGACCAACGAGTCGAATGCGGCGTCCGACACCCCGGTTGCGTTGGACGAGCTGCCGGTGACGTACGTCTGCAGTAGGTCACCCGGGAACGGGGACAAGGCTCGCACCCGAAGCGCCAGGTCCCAATGACCAGACAGCCCGGTGACGCTGACGGAGAACCCCGCCGCGTCAAGCTGTTGGACGATCGACTGTGCGGCGGCTGACGCCACTGGATCGGCAGGGTCAACACTCAGCGACAAAGCTCCAGAAGGGTGGGAGAGCGGCGCCGCCGAAGGTGGCCCGTGCGGCGCGTACCCGGTCTCTCCTGGAACCAGGAAACGGTTAGCGACAGGCGGGTCTGTTGGCGCAATCGCCCCAATTGCTGTCGTGATCACGGCTGGCCTCGAGATGGCTGCCGTCACTGCAGACCGGAGCGTCGAGGCCTGCAGCAGTCCCGCACCTTGCTGGAACTCCAGGTCGAGGTAAAGCGGTCCAGGTGCGACCATCACGTTCAAGTTCTTTGCGGACCGGAGGGGTGAGATGGCAGCCTCGGTCGCCGGTATGTCGGCGCACCCGATCTGGCCGAGTACGAGAGCCGAGACCAGCTGCTGGATGTCCGGAACGAACCGGAAGTCGAGTTCGAGCGTCGAGGCAGGCGGTCCCCAGTATGAAGGGTTGCGGGCAAGCCGGAGAAAGCCAGAACGGTCAAAACCTACGACCGTATAGGGGCCGCCAGAGATCAAGTCGTTGACCGGGTCGGTGAATCCGGAGTTGAAACCGATCTTCTCGGCCTCGTGAGCTGGGACCATGTGACGGAACAACACGGGCCAGTCCGGATACGGACTGGAAAAGACGACAGTCACCTCGTCTGGCGACGCCGGCGAAACGGTGACCGACTGCACGAGGCTGTAGCCGGACTGAGTTGCCGGGCTGAACGGCCGGCCACCAACGTCCGTTCCCTTGCCTGCTTGTGCCTGCCAGTTGTACACGAAGTCCGCCCCGGTTATTGGGACGCCGTCAGCCCACACCGCCTTGGGGTTGATTTTGTACACGAGGGTCTGCGGAGACGCCGAAGTCTCGTTTACCGACTCCATCAGGACAATGTTCAAGATCGGGTTGAACGAAGGCCCAAACGTGAACACTGAGGGCAGGACCTGATCGGCGACGGCGGTCAACCCATCGCCGGTGCCGCCGGCAGCTAGTGGATTCCAGTTGGCGGGCGGGGCGCTGTTGAACGCGAAGCTGAGCTCTGTCGTGGGTAACCCTGGCTCTCCTGAAGCGGGGCGAGGAGCCGGAGAACTCCGGCCGTGATGAGAGGTCGAGCAGGAGGCCAGACCGACAGCGATGAGCGCGGCCGCGACGGACCGTCCGGTGCGCCCCGGCAAGGCTAGTGAAGTCGAACTCGCGGATCGAGGACGGCGTACGCCATGTCGACCAGTATGTTGGCGATGATCACGGCGGCGCTCGCGACGATAACGATCCCAATGATCACCGGGAGGTCCTGATTGGTGATCGACTTGACCGCGGTGTAACCCAGCCCGGGCAGCCCGAAGACTGTTTCCGTCACGATCGCACCACCCACGAGGGTTCCCAGATCAATACCGAACTGGCTGGTAACCGGGGTGAGAGCCGATCGGAGACCGTGGCGAAAGATCACCCGTCTCTCTCGCAGACCCTTGGACCGGGCGGTCCTGATGTAATCCTCGCTGAGCACCTCGAGGAGCGACCCGCGGGTTAGTCGCGTATACGTCGCGGCGGACACAAGCGCGAGCGTGAGCCACGGCAAGATCAGGCTCTGGAGCCATTTCAATGGATCCTCGGTCAGCGGGACATAACCCGAGCCTGGGAACCAACGAATACCCCGTTTTGCCAGCTGGTAGTAGACGAGGAACAGAAGGAGGAGGCCGAGCACGAAGGTCGGCATCGAATAGAAGAAGAGGGCAATGAACGTGAGGCTACGGTCGAGTATCGAACCCCTTCGGACCGCCGAAACCACTCCGGAGACGATCCCTAGGGTCAGCCAGATGACGGCCGCCCCGAGGGCGAGCGACAAAGTTATCGGGAAGGCCTCCTTGATCACCGTCGAAACCGGTTGCCCGTGGTAGTAGGAGTAACCCAGGTTGTGGTGCCATACCAGCTGATCGAGGAAGTTCCAGTACTGGTTGATCAGCGGTTGGTCGAGGTGGAGTCGATGGGTGATGTTCTGGAGCGTCTGCGGGCTTGCGTTACGGCCTGCAAGCCTTCGTGCGACGTCCTGCCCGTTCCCTCCGATGAAGAAGATGCCGAATACCAGGACAGTCACCATCCACATGACAATGATCCCGAGCCCAATACGGCGAATGAGGAACCTGGCCATCGGAGCTCCCTACAGCCGCTCGAGGCGAGGATCGAGCGCGTCACGAACCCCGTCGCCGAGGATGTTGAACGCAATCGTCGTTGCGAGCAGTGCGAGCCCGGGAAACACCAGGAACCACCAGGCCTGCTGGTAGACGCTCTCTGACTCGGCGATCATCTGTCCCCAGTCGGCCGTCGGAGGGGGTATGCCGAGTCCGAGGAAGGACAGGGTCGCCTCGAGGACGATCGTGACCGGTATCAGGAGCGTGGCGTAGACGATCAGCTGGGTCAGCACGTTCGGCAGGACGTCCACGAACATAATTCGCCAGGAGCTGGCCCCGAGGGACCTAGCAGCCTCTATGTATTCCTTCTCCCTGATCGACAGCACCTGCCCCCGGACGATCCTGGCTACCGCCGCCCAACCGAACACCGCGATCACGATGATCACAATCGACAGGCCCGGGTGGCTGACCGACACGAGTGATATGGCAAACAGCAGGAACGGCAGGGAGAGCACGAGGTCTATCAGCCTGGCGATGATCGAGTCGGGGATCCCGCTGAAGTATCCGGCGATCAAGCCCATCACCGCACCGATGGCGACCGTAAGAAGCGTCGCGACGACGCCGACCAACAGGGATACGCGGGCGCCGTACGCGATCCGGACGAGAATGTCCCTTCCGAGATCGTCGGTTCCCAACCAGAACGCGCTGTTCGGCGCGACCGGTTGCCCGAAACCGTTCAGCCCCGTGGTCCGGAACTGTTGATTCACTCCGTGACCGGTGATGGTGGCGAACACGGGCGCAAAGATGGCCATCAAACCGATCAGGACAATCACGACTGCTGAAATAACCGCGGCCCGATCCTTGCGGAGGCGGCGCCACGCGAGCTGCCACGTGCTCCTGCCTTCGATTTTGGCTGCCACTTCAGGGGAAAGCTCACCACCGGCGTCAAGCGGTACCTCGCTCACCTCCGGGGTGAGCGCGCCCGGCAGGGTCATGGCATCGTCCTTTCCCCTACTCCCTCGACCGCTTCGAGTCCCTCCACAACCGGCTCAGGCTCGATGACGCGTTGGTCCGGGGCGAGGTTGGGCCGAGCCTCTTCGAGGTTCTCGCCGTCGGCGACAGAGAAATGGCACGCGGCCTTGTGGTCAGGACCGTCGCGCAGGCGAGGCTCCAACAGCGGGTCTTCTGTGACACATTTGGGCTGGGCCTTGGGGCAGCGCGGATGGAATCGGCAGCCACTCGGGGGGTTGATTGGTGAGGGGACGTCGCCAACCAGAACAATCCTTTGCCGTTGTTGCACCGAGTTCGGGTCTGGAAGCGGAACGGCCGAGAGCAGGGCGTTGGAGTAAGGGTGCCGGGGATGCATGTAGAGGCCGGCCGACGGCCCTGTTTCGACGACTTTTCCCAGATACATGATCATGAGCCGGTCGCTGACATGGCGAACGACCGAGAGATCGTGAGAAATGAAGATGTAGGTGAGCTTCAGTTGCTCCTGCAAGTCGGCGAGAAGGTTGAGAATCTGCGCTTGTATCGACACGTCCAGCGCCGACACCGGCTCGTCGCAGATCACCAGCTTCGGATTGAGTGCCAGGGCCCTGGCGATACCAATTCGTTGGCGCTGGCCCCCGGAGAACTCGGCCGGGAAACGGTTGTAGTGCTCGGGGTTCAGCCCGACGAGCTCCATCAGCTCCTGGACCTTCCGCTTCCGGTCCTCGCCACTCGCGATCCCGTGGATTGCGAACGGGTCGCCGATGATCGCCCCTACCCGCCGCTTCGGGTTCAAGGAGCCATAGGGATCTTGGAAGATCATCTGCATCTCACGCCGCACCTTGCCGAGATGCCGTGGTTTCAGCCTCGAGATGTCCTGACCTTCGAACTCGACGCGCCCGGAAGTCAGGTCGAACAACCTGGCGACGCAACGAGCGAGGGTTGATTTTCCGGAGCCGGTCTCCCCGACTAGACCTACCGTCTCGCCTTGCTTGACCTCAAAGGTCACCCCGTCTACCGCGTGTACCACCTCGCGGCTCCGCCTGAGCCCGCTCGACTGCACAGGGAAGTGTTTGACCACATCAGTGACGCGCAGCAGAACGTCTGAGTTGGCAACCGCGGTCACGACGCGAGCTCCGGCGCCACGGCTCTTCGCCTTATCTGCTCCCGCTCGGCCAGATCGTGCGACAACCAGCATGACGATTTGTGTTCTGGCGATTCACCAACCGGCGTCAGCGGGGGTTCCTCGCGGAAGCAGCGGTCGAACGCGTATGGGCAGCGCGGGTGGAACTTGCAACCAGTCGGCAGAGTTATGAGGCTGGGGGGTTGACCGCTGATCGGGAGCAGGCGCGATCGGTCGTCGCCGTAGGCCGGGAGAGACCGAAGGAGACCCTCAGTGTAGGGATGATGGTTCTCGTAGAAGATCTCGTCGCGCCTGCCCGATTCCATGACTGCACCCGCGTACATAACGATCACATCGTCCGCCATCTCGGCAATGACTCCGAGGTCGTGGGTGATGATGATCACCGCCATGCCGAACTCCTCCTGGAGGCGTTCGATCACCTGCAGTACTTGGGCTTGAACGGTGACGTCCAGTGCTGTGGTTGGTTCATCGGCTATGAGGACGGCAGGGTTGAGAGCCATCGCCATGGCTATCATCGCCCTCTGGCGCATGCCGCCGGAGAACTGGTGCGGAAAGTCGTCGACCCTGATATCCGGTCGCGGTATGCCCACCAGGCGGAGCAGATCGATCGACCGGGCGCGAGCGACCTTCTTCGAGACGCCCTTGTCGTGTGCCCGGATCATCTCGGAGATCTGCCAGCCGACCCTGTAGTACGGATGCAGGCTGGAGAGCGGATCCTGGAAGATCATCGCGATCTCCCGACCCCGGACCTGCTCGAGCTCGTGCTGGGTCATGGTCAGCAGGTCGGCGCCCCTGAACAGTGCCTGCCCGCTGATCTCGGCACCTCGGGTGAGGCCCATGATCGTTTGCGTCGAAACGCTTTTGCCGGACCCAGACTCTCCCACGATCCCGAGAGTCTTGCCCTGGTCAACCGAGAAGGACACCCCACGGACAGCCTTCACAACCCCGTCGTCTGTCGGGAACGAAACCTGAAGGTCTTTGATCTCTAGTAGCGCCATTCCTCACACCTTGTCTGGGAGAGCTTCCGGCTGGAGGGTTGGCTCCTTCATGGGTTTGTCAGTCCGGCCCGGCGGTTGCCCGCCGGGCCGGATAGGGGTTGACTGAGGTCTAGCTAGAGAGCCAGACGTTGGCGAAGCTGCAGGTTTCCCATGCCGGGCTCACGACGCAGTTGTGCACCTGGGATCCCTGGATCTTGTTGTAGTTCAGGATGCGGATCGGGTCCCATGCGGCCTGAGCCATGACCTCCTGATCGGCCTGGTGCCACAAGGGGGCGGACGCCGAGTCGGTCGGAGCGCTCAGCGCATTGTCGATCAAAGTGTTCAGCTTCGGATCGTTGAACAGGCCGAAGTTGCTGGTGGTCGGCGTCGTCCCGGTGAACAGCGGCAAGAAGTAAGTCTTTGCTCCGTTGGAGAACCAGTCCGGGGTCCACCCGGCAATGGCGAAGTCCCAGACGCCGGTCTTCGCCTGGTTGGGCTTGTAGAGGTACTTGGAGTAGAACTGGCTCTGGTTAATCACGACAGGTACGACCTTGACACCGATCGCCCCGAGGTTGTTCTGCAGGGTCTGGAAGTCCTTCGACAGCGTGTCGGAGGTCGAGTAGTACAAGAACTTCAGAGTCAAGTTCGGGGCGCCGGCAGCTGCGAGCGCCGCCTTGGCCTTGGCCTGGTCGTAGGGGTACGGGTCGAAGTTGGGGGTGTACCCGATCGTCGGTGCGGTCAGGACGTGCGTGGCTGGAGGAGAAATCTCAGGCCCGCCAGCATCTTGGATCAGCAGCGTGCGGTCGATGGCTTCGTTCAGCGCCTGGCGAACGGCGACGTTCTGGAGCGCGTTGTTGTTGTTGGGCGAGACGGTGTTCCAGACGATGTAGGTGGGTCCGGCCGAGCTCACCATGGTGAAGCGCGGGTCCTTGGTCTGGATCAGTCCGGGAGTCTGGGTCGGGGGCACGTCGGTGTCCCACATGATGTCCGCCTGAGGCGAGTTGGTGGTCACCTGCTGGTAGGCGGTCGCGTTAGTGCTGGTCTCGGTGATCTGGATCTGGTCGACGTATGCCTTACGGATCGGGTCGGTCGACGCGCTCCAGGATGAGTTACGCACGAAGTTGATCGACTTGCCGGGGTCGTAGGACTGGATCTTGTAGGGACCGTCCGACTGCACGTACTGCCACACGTTGTTGCTGTCCGGCACGGCCTGGAGGATCTCCTGCGGAGCGGGATTGAAGGGCGGCAGCGTCATGACGCCCGCGAAGTACGAGGCGGGCTTGCTGAGAGTGAAGTTGACGGTCAACGGATCGTTGGGCGCTACCTGCACCCCTGAGATCTGGTGGCTGTTGATGTAAGCCGCCTGATCGGACGCGCTGGTAGACGACACCTTGGCGAAGGGGTCGCAGAAGTCGTTGTAACCGACGAGGAAATCACTGAAGTCTACGGTGCCGCCGAACGGGTCGGTCGGGTTGCAGGCTCTCTTCAGACCGAGGATCACATCGGCCGCGCTGACCTGCCGGGGCGGGTTGGTATTCCACATCGCGCCTTTGCGGATGGTGACGGACACGTGCAGCCCGTCCGGGCTTACCTTGGGCATGGCTGTGGCGAGGTCCGGGGTCGGGACGACCTGCTGGCAGTGCACCGACGGGAATGTGTAGAGGCTCCGGTTGTACAGCTGGTACATGGAGTAGTCGTAGGTGAGGTAGCCGATGTTCAGGTCGAGGGCGTTGTCGACGTCGGCACGCCCGAGCGCCGTAAGCGTTCCGCCCCTCTTAGGCGTACCAGCGTTGTTCTCGCCCCCGTACAACTGCAGCCCGGGGGCCCAGGAGCACGAGCCGGTCGTATTTCCGGTGGTACCACCCGACGGTCCCCCAGAGCTCTTGCTTCCGGAACTACCGCAAGCTGCAGCAAGCAGGGCTAGGGACAAAACCCCCGCGCCAAGCTGCAGACTCCTTTGCTTCAAACGTTGCACTCTCGAGACCCTCCTCGTCTCTCGACCGTCGCTTGTGCTCCGGTTTTCCTCGTTGCCCTTCCTCTGACCACTCCCCCCGGACCATGACCATTACTGAAGGCGTATGGCGAGGATGATGGTCGTGAAGAAGAAACAGACGGCACAGGCGATCGTCGCCCTGTCCAGGTTCCGCTCGGCAACGGTGGACCCGGCAGCCGCCTGGCCCAGACCGCCACCGAACATCTCCGACAGCCCGCCTCCCTTGCCGCTGTGCAGCAGCACCATCCCGATCAGCATTAGGGAGACGGCGATGTGGATGACGACGATGACCGCTGTCAGCAAGGCGCTAGCGCCTCCTCCTCGTGGACTGTCGCCTGTTCCTCTTCAGGCGGCGGTCGCAACATAGCAGCACAGTCTCTCAGGTTGCGAGATACCTGTGTTGGCAACGCGCAAATCCTGCAACGAATGTTTCAGGGATTTCACAGCTTCACTTGGCGTCAAAGCCGACGATTTGGGCGAACTCGGTGGGATCGAGGCTCGCTCCACCGACCAGGGCGCCGTCAACGTCGGGCTGGGCCATTATCTCGGCGATGTTCGAGGCTTTCACAGACCCGCCGTACTGGATACGCAGACCATCCCCCGCGACGGTCCCGTGGTCACCCTTGATGGCGGTCCGGATGGTTGAGCACATCGACTGGCAATCCCCGGATGTGGCGGTCCGTCCGGTGCCGATCGCCCAGACGGGCTCGTAGGCGAGGACCATGGATGCCACCGACTCGGCTGCCACACCTGCCAGCCCGGCCCGGAGCTGCCCGAGCACGATGTCCTCGGTTTGCCCGGCTTCCCGCTCTTCGAACGTCTCACCGATGCACAGAATCGGAGTCATTCCTGCCGACAAGACGGCCTTCACCTTCTTGTTGACCATCTCGTCGGTCTCGCCGAACAGCTGACGCCGTTCGGAGTGCCCGACGATGACGTAGCGAACGTTGAGCTTGGCGAGCATGGTCGGGCTCACCTCGCCTGTGTACGCGCCGCTGGTCTCCCAATGGGCGTTCTGAGCGCCGAGGGCTATCGGAATGTCGTCGGCATCGATAACCGTCTGTACCGAGCGGAGAGCGGTGAACGGTGGATGGACTGATACATCGGTCTTGGAGTGGTCTTCCTTGTCAAGGCTGTATGCAAGCTTCTGGACGACGTTGATCGCCTCAAGATGGCTCAAGTTCATCTTCCAGTTGCCGGATATAAGAGGCCGTCGCCTAGAGGTCAACCGTGGACCCCGTCGCGCAACGCAGCCACCCCGGGCAGGTCTCCCTGTTCGAGAAACTCGAGTGACGCACCGCCCCCGGTAGAGAGGTGGTCCACACGGTCGGCAAGGCCGAACTGGGCCAGAGCGGCAGCGCTGTCACCGCCTCCGACCACCGTGAAACCTCTGGTGTCCGCGACCGCCTCGGCGACGGTTCGTGTTCCGGCTTCGAAGCGGACATCCTCGAACACACCCATCGGGCCATTCCAAAGCACGGTCGCCGCTTCGGTTATGACGTCCGAGAACTCGGCTGCGGTCCCCGGTCCGATGTCCAAGCCGATCCAACCATCAGGGATGTTGACTCCGATCTGACGGGTTTCCCCGGTCGGTTCGACTCCCCCGCCGAAGACACCTCCCGGGCTGAGGACGGTGAGGTCGGTCGGGATCCGGATGTCCCTCCCGGAGTCGAGCAGCTTGCGACATGTCTCTACTTGATCCGGTTCGAAGAGCGATGCGCCGATCGGGTGCCCGCGCGCGGCAAGGAAGGTGAAGCACATTCCTCCGCCGACAAGGAGAGTGTCGACCCGATCGAGGAGCGCGTCGATGACACCGAGCTTGTCGCTGACCTTGGATCCACCGAGCACCGCGACGAAAGGACGCTTGGGGCGTTCGAGCAGCCCGTTCAGCACCTCCACCTCGCGCGCCATTACGCGCCCCGCGGCGCTCGGGATGAATAGAGGCGGGCCAACGACCGACGCGTGAGCGCGATGCGCTGCTCCGAAAGCGTCGTTCACGAATAGGTCATGCCCGTCCACAAGTTCCTTTGCAAAGGACAGGTCCCCGGCCTCCTCGCGAGGGTCGAATCGCAGGTTCTCCAGCAGCTCCACTCTCGACGCGTCCAGCCCGTCCTGCTCAAGGAGCGTTTTGAGGTGACGCCTGACCGGCTCCATGCTGTAGCGCGGGTCCGGTTTGCCTTTGGGGCGCCCTAGGTGACTCGCCGTGGTGATGCGGGACGCGCCGTGGTCCAGGAGCCAGGAGATCGTCGCGATCGGCAAGCGGATCCTGAGGTCGTCGGTTATACGCCCATCCACGATCGGCACGTTAAAGTCCGTCCGCATCAGGAGGCCCTTGCCCTCCACCGGGGGGAGATCCTCCAACGTGGGGACCTTTTTCATCCTGCGCCGACGATCCTCGCCAGGTCGACGAGTCGGTTGGAATAGCCCCACTCGTTGTCGTACCAGCCGAACACCTTGACCAACGAGCCCATCGTCATCGTCAGCAACGAGTCGAAGGTGCAAGACGCCGGCGAGCCGACGATGTCCGAGGAGACAATCGGATCCTCCGTGTACACGAGCACCTTCGACAGCGGGCCGGACTCGGCGGCCGCCCGGAATGCCTCGTTGATCTCCTCCACCGTGGTCTCGCGATTCAGGATTCCGGTGAAGTCGGTGATCGAACCGTCTGAGACGGGGACACGAAGAGCGGTGCCATCCAGCTTGCCCTTCATCGAAGCCAAAACGAGGCTGGTAGCCCGGGCAGCCCCCGTCGACGCGGGAACTATGTTCACCGGGGCAGAGCGGGCGCGTCTGAGGTCCTTGTGGGCCAGATCCAGGAGGTTCTGGTCGTTGGTGTAGGCGTGGACCGTCGTCATGAGGCCCTTCTCGATTCCGAAGGCGTCATCGAGGACTTTCATCATCGGAACGAAGCAGTTGGTCGTGCACGAGGCGTTGGACACGACGGTGTGCTTGGCCGGGTCGAAGGTGTCGTCATTGACCCCGATCACGAACGTTGCGTCGACGTCGGTGCCGGGGGCCGAGATGATGACGCGGGGTGCGCCGGCGTCTATGTGCGCTCCCGCCTTTTCGCGGGAGGTGAAAAGGCCGGTCGACTCGATGACGACGTCAACGCCGAGGTCTGCCCACGGGAGGGCCTTGGGGTCACGCTCGGAGAAGACCTTGAACGTCTGCCCGCCAACCGTTATGGAGTCGTCGGTGTTAGTGACCCCCTGTGCGAGCGTTCCCTGGGTTGAGTCGTACTTGAGGAGATGAGCGTTCGTCGCGGTTGGCACGAGGTCGTTGACTCCGACCACTACGACGTCTTCGCCACCCGAAACGCCGGCTCCCTTGCGCGCGGACTGCTCGAGGGCCGAGCGCACGAAGTTCCGGCCGATCCTGCCGAAACCGTTGATACCTACTCGAATGGCCATGTTGTCGACTCCTTGGGTGTGCTGCAGAGGCCTCGTCCGCAAAGGCTCACTATGTCAGGGTACGAAGCGCCAGGGCCAAAAGTCCCGGGTCGTGAGCGGTTCCGTCGGCATTACTCACGGGCGCGTGGAGCGTCGTGACATCGTGAATTCTTTCGTGGGATGGCACTGAGTTGTCAGGGTCAGGGGCGTGGGCGATCATCACGTCAACGGGCACGCCGTGGTCGAGGACCGCCCGGAGATGATCTGCGGCGGTGAAGTTCGCCGTCTCCGGCAGCTGGGGCCGAAGGTTGCAGACGTAGATGGTCTGTCCCTTCGTTCGCTCGATCAGCGCCCGCCTTATGCCGGGCACCGCGCAGACCGCCAGAACGCTCGTGAACAATGAGCCCGGTCCGACTACGACCTGATCGGCGCCGGCGATTGCGCTCACCACCTCGTCGGGCACCGGCGCGTCCGGGGGCACGATCGAAACGGAGGAGATCGCTCCGTGTGACTCGGCGACGTTGACCTGCCCGACCACTTCGGTGCCGGCGACATCGGCCTTGAGGACCACCGGCACCTCTGTGGCAGGGAGCACTCTTCCGACGGACCCGAGCAACGAGGCGGCAACGTGCAGGGCGCGACCGAAGTCGCCCGTGACGTTGGCCAGGCCGGCGATGATCAGGTTGCCCAGGGCGTGGCCTTCGAGGTCACCTGACGGGAAGCGGTACTCGAAGGCGCTGGACCAGAGCGAGCCGTCCTCCGCCATCGCGACGAGACACCTTCGAAGGTCCCCGGGCGCGGGGATCCCCGCAATCTGTCGGAGGCGGCCGCTGGATCCTCCGTCGTCGGCGACGGACACGACTGCTGTCACCTCGCCGGCATAGAGACGCGCGGCGCGCAGGGTGGAGGCCAGGCCGTGGCCACCGCCCAGGGCTACGACGCGGGGGGCGGGTTGGGGGCCTCGCATGTGTTGCTCGTTCCCGGAGAGGTCGGGGGCGTCCTTCATCACCTTTCGATGTCCCGGTGGTTCACGGAAGGCTCATACCCCCGTGCCCGGAGGCGCATCGCAATCTCCTCGGCCAGAGCAACCGAGCGGTGGCGTCCTCCTGTGCACCCGATCGCCAGGGTCAGATACGACTTCCCCTCCTTGATGTACCCGGGTAGGAGGAAGGCGAGCAGGTCATCGATCCGGTCAACGAACTCCTTTGCCTCCGCGTGGCGAAGGACATACTCGCGGACGGGGCGATCCAGGCCGGTGAGAGGTCTCAGCTCGTCGACCCAGTGAGGGTTCGGGAGGAACCGGACGTCGAACACGTTGTCGACGTCCAGCGGGACGCCGTGCTTGAAGCCGAAGGACATCACCAGGATCTGGAGCCGGTCCGACCGGTCGGCCGTGAAAAGGTCGATCAGCCGGTCTCGGAGCTGGTTGACGTTCAGGTCGGAGGTGTCGATCACCACGTCCGCGAGGGCGCGAACCGGCTGGAGGCGCTCCCTTTCCAGAGCGATGGCGTCTGTGACGCCTTCCTGGCCGATCGGGTGGCGGCGGCGGGTTCCCTCGAAGCGGCGGACGAGCACGTCGTCGGAGGCCTCCAGGAACAGGGTGGTCACCGAGGATCCTCCCGCCCGAAGCTGAATGATCGCTGCTTCGACCTCGTGCAGCTGCTGGGCGTCCCGGCCCACCACGAGGGCCACCCGGTGTATGGCTGAGCCCGGGGACTCGATGAGGTCGGCGACCTTGGTGATCAGGGCGGTGGGGATGTTGTCGATCACGAACCAGCCGAGGTCCTCGAGCGTGGCGCCGGCTTGGGACCGGCCGGCGCCGGACAGCCCGGTGATGATCAGGAACTCGGCCACGGGGCAATTGTGGCGCGGCGGCGGGAGTTGCGGGTGGGAGGGGGTGTCGGGGAGGCCGGGGCGGTGTCGTCGAGGTCGTCGAGGGGATGGCGGGACGCGGGAGCTGCGATCTGGGTAGAGAAAGGGAACTATAGTTCCTTAAGTCTACCCAGTAGACATGAAACATACGGTGCGTTAGTGTGTTTTCATGGATTCTGATGTGGACAGAGGTATCATCGGATGGTTGAAGGTCCACCACGGCGTCATAAGCGCGCGAGAGGCGATGCTGCTTGGGTTGGGACCAGGAGCCGTGAAAGGCCGGGTTAAGCGGGGCGAGTGGGAACGGGTGGCGCGAGGCGTGTACCGGCTGGCCGGGGCGCCCCTGACGCCGGCGGCTCAGCTGAGGGCGGTGGTGCTCGCCGCCGGCGAGGGGTCGGCCGCATCGCACTGGTCGGCCGCGTGGATCCATGGGCTTGCCGAGCTTCCGACGACGACCACGGTGACGATCCCCCACCATCGGGTCCGGACCGTTAGGAATGCAGACCTGGTCCGGACCCGGATCCCTTTCAGGGTGATGGTGCAGAACCGGATCCCCTGCACCGACGTGTTGCGGACGATCCTCGACTGCGCCGCCGTGGCCGGCACGAAACAGCTCGACGACCTGCTGGATCGGGCAGTCGCAAGGCGAGCGGTCCGGATCCAGGACGTCGTAGGCGCTGTCGCGAAGCCGGAGTTCAGAGGCCACCCGGGCCGGCGACAGCTGGAGGAACGGCTGGCACGGCGGGGGGTGACCGGCTCGCCGTCGCCGAGCGTGCTGGAGAGCCGGATGGCTCGGCTCTTCGTCGACCACGGACTTCCGGTCCCGAGGGCGGAGGTCGAGTGGGGCCCCCAGCGCCGGTACCGGCTGGACTTCGCCTACCCGCAGCTCCGGTTGGCCATCGAGGTGAACGGTTGGACTGCTCACTTCACGCCGGAACAGCAGAGGTGGGACCGCCGGCGGTCTAACACCATGGCCCGGGCGGGCTGGACGGTCCTCCACTACGACTGGTGGGAGGTGACCTACGAGGCGGAGCGGGTGGCCAGAGAGATCGCGGAGACGTACTTCAAGCTCGCGGCATAGGTCGGTTCGCCGCCGGCAAGAGGCCGGCGGGCAGCAACCCGCTGGAGGCGGGTTGCTAAACGGGGAATCGTGCGGGCCTCGCGCGCCATAGATGCCAATGAGCGAGGCGGCTCTGAGGAGCTATCGCTCGAGCTTCTCGGCACGGAGGGCAAGCAGGCGGGGAATGGAAGCAGCCTCGGTGTACTCGATCGCCTTGGCAAGGAACCCGGGTGGAGGCGCCGGCTCGTCCATCAGGGTCAGGAACAGACCGTTTGCCGCCATCGCGTTCACGTAGCGGGACAGCGGGCGATGGATGAAGGGAATGAGTACTCCCTTCTCGACTTCCTCGAGGGTGTTGTCTTCGGTCAGATAGGGCCCGATCCGCCAGTACTGCTCCTCGAGAATTGTGTCGTCGATCCACCCCGAGCCCGGAGTCTGGAGAAGCGGATGGTTCAGGAGGAAGAGGAAGCGTCCGCCTGGGACAAGAAGACGGGCAACCTCTTCGATAGCGGTGTCCATGTCCTCGACGTGCTCGAAGACGAGACACGCGATCACCGTGTCAAAGCTGCCGCTTCGAAACGGAAGCGCTGCGGCCTCCGCTCGTCCGAATCGCACTCCCCCGCCGCGTTTGCGGGCGACGGCTATCTGGGCCCAGGTCGGGTCGATGCCAGCCACGAAGCGAACGCTCCGCAGCCGCTTGGCCATGCGCCCGACCTGGCCGTCTCCGCAGCCGACGTCGAGCACCCGCTCTGATCCTTTCAGCTGCGACCTGATCCACGGGAGGATCTGCTCGACGTATTCGACGTCGGCTCCCTCGGTGAATCCTTCCTGCCACCAGGGCGCCGCTGCTTCCCAGATGCCGTTGTCGGCCTTGTTAGCCACGACGGCAGGCTAGGGCGCTCGACCGGCCGGACCCCGGGTCCAGCCGGGCGACCGTCAGGAGCCAGCTACGAGTCGACTGCCTTCGAACGTGCCGGTCCCTCCGGAGGCCGGAAATTCGGGTGGTGGAGGGGTGATGGTGAACGTGTAGGTTCCGGAGATCTTGTCGTTGTCGTCGTCCACGGTGCCCTTCACGATCACTTTGACAATGTGGACGGGGCCGCTAGGTCCCTCGCTGAACGAGTCGAAGAATGTGGCGACGAAACGGCGATCACCCGTTGCCCTCCACGCCCCGAGTTGAGCGTCACCCGGCGGGTTGATGTCGCGGGCGACCAGACCGCCACCGTCGGCAAACGTCACGATCGCCTCCGCCGAATCAGTATCAGGAGTGGTGTCCGTGTGGACGATGCGCCACGCGCCCTCGACACCCGATCCAGAGTTACCTTGAGAGTCCTCCGATGCGGAGGCGGTCGCGGCTGGAAGGCCTATTTCCATCGCGGCGAGCCCCACCGCTCCTGCTCCAGCCCCCATCAGCACTTCTCGACGTCCGATGCGTTGCAATGTTCCCCTCCCCTTTTGAGCGCACCCAGCTGCGCGTGGCGTGTGTAACACCTCGAACAAAGCCCGACAAGGGGATCAAACCATCGGCTAATTCGGTGCCCGTTCAAGCCCCCAGAGAGTGAGCCGCAACCCGGTCGGCGATCTCGGAAAACAGCGCCGGCGGGAGATCGTGCCCCATCCCTGGCACCAGCCACAGAGATGCGCCGGGCACTGCGGCTGCGGTCGCCTTGCCGCCGGAAGGGTCGACCAGCGGATCCGCCTCACCGTGTATCACAAGAGTCGGGGCCTTCACAGAATGCAGTGCCGGCGTGCGATCGGGCGATGCGATGACGGCGGCGAGCTGGCGCGCGATGCCTTCCGGGTGGAAGGCGCGGTCGTAGGCCCGGGCGGCGTTGTCACGGATGCGCTTTTCGTCGAACTCGTATCCAGGTGACCCGAAGACGCTCCACGCCTTGACCGCAGCTTCGATGGCTTCGTCGCGGTTTCCGGGGGGAGATGCCATTAACGCGGCCATCGCATCGGGGTGGGGATTCCCAACGGACGAGTCGCCGGTGGTCGACATGATCGAGATCAGAGAACGCAGCTTGGCGGGATGGGCTATCGCGAGCGACTGGGCGATCATCCCTCCCATCGACACCCCGAGGACGTGAGCGGAGGCGATCCCGAGGGCGTCGAGCAGTCCGGAAGCGTCGGCAGCCATGTCGGCAAGGAGGTACGGCGCCTTGGGCGAGCCGCCCGACTGCCGAGCCACCATCACCTCGCCGACGTCCGGGACTCCCGCATCGTCGAACCAGGTTGAAAGGCCGACGTCGCGGTTGTCGAAGCGAATGACGAAGAACCCTCGTTGGGCGAGCTCGGCGACGAACGCGTCGTCCCAAGTAATGAGCTGACCCCCCAACCCCATGATCAGCAGGAGCGGCGGGTCGGAGAGCTCGCCGGCGGTCTCGTATTCGAGGGTTATCCCGTTGGCGATGACGGAAGGCATGTCCGGACCCTAGCCGTGCAATTTCTCGAACACCGCGTCCGCCACAGACTCGGGCAGCCAGGACAGCTCCGCCAGCGACTCGCGTGAAGCGGCCTTGATGGCCTTGATGCCACCCAACTCCTTGACCAACCGCTTCTTGCGCGCCGGGCCGAGTCCGGGGATGTCGTCGAGAACCGACGAAGTCATCCTTTTTCCTCGGAGAGTGCGGTGATAGGTGATGGCGAACCGGTGCGCCTCGTCCCTGACCTGCTGAAGGAGGTAAAGCGCCTCCGAGGTGCGCGGGATGCGAATCGGGTCCGCCTGGCCGGGCACGTAGACCTCCTCGAACTGCTTGGCGAGGGCCGCGACCGGAATCTCGTCCTCGAGGCCGAGCTCCTCGACCACCCGCTCAGCGACCGAGAGCTGTCCCTTCCCGCCATCGACGAGCAGCAGCTGGGGCGGGTAGGCGAACCGCCGGCGGCGCTCCTCGATCGGCCGGTCGCGCTCGGCGAGGTAGGCCTGCAACCGCCTGGTGAGGACCTCCTCCATCGCGGCGTAGTCGTCGTTCTGCGCGACGGTGCGAATCTTGAAGCGTCGGTACTCCTGCGGTCGGGGAAGACCGTCCTCCATCACCACCATGCTTCCGACGTAGTCGGTCCCCTGCAGGTGGCTCATGTCGTAGCACTCGATGCGGAGCGGTGCTTCGGGCAGGCCCAACGCGTCCTGGAGCGCGTTCAATGCCTTGGCTCGCGCGTTGTGATCGGAGGCTCGCCTGAGGCGGTGCTGCGTGAACTGCTCCCCCGCGTTGCGCGTGACCGTCTCGAGCAGTGCCTTCTTGTCGCCGCGCTGGGGGACCCGGATTTCTACGTGCGCGCCCGCGCGGGCTTCGGGGTTGACGCTTCGTTCGACCCGGTATCGCTGGTTGGCGGCCCACCACTCGCCGGCGCCCACTGCTCCGTTGGGTGATTCCGTGTCCACGGCCGAGCGGGCGGCTGCGAGCCAGGACTCGAGGGTGTCGGTGTTGTCGGGCTCGCTTGGTACAAGGACTAACGGTGGCACGCCGAGCGGCGGGTCGTCGTAGTGCTGCTCGACGATTTGAGCGACAAGCTGTGCCGGCGTGAGGTCCTCGACCTTGTCGACAATGAACCCCTTGCGGCCTACGACCCGTCCCCTGCGCACATAGAAGACCTGGATCGCGGCTTCGAGCTCGTCCTCGACCATCCCGAAGCAGTCAAGGTCCTCTGCCCGTTCGGTGACCATCTGCTGCTTCTCCACCGCCTTGCGGACCGCGGTGAGCCGGTCGCGCAATCGAGCAGCTCGTTCGAACTCGAGCCTCTCGGCTGCGTCACTCATCTCAGTCTCGAGTCGCTTCATCACCGGCTGCGTGTCGCCGTCGAGGAAGTTGACCAACTCGTGGACAAGCCCCTTATAGGGCTCCGCGTCGATCGCCGCAACGCACGGTCCTGAGCACTTCTCGATGTGGAAGAGGAGGCACGGTCGGCCCAGCTTCTTGTGCCGTTCGAACTTGTTGTCGCTGCAAGTTCGAATCGGAAAGGTACGCAGGAGGGAATCCAGCGTCTCTCGGATCGCGTAAGCGTGGGCGTAGGGACCGAAGTAGAGCGAACCCTTGTCCTTCGCGCCCCTGCGGACCATCGCGCGTGGCCACTCGTCGGAGACGGTGACGGCCAGGAACGGGTAGCTCTTGTCGTCCCGCAGCCGGACGTTGAAGCGGGGCTTGTGCTGCTTGATGAGGGAGTACTCGAGCATGAGCGCCTCGACGTCGTTGCGGACCTGGATCCACTCGACGGTCTCCGCCTGGTTGACCATCTGGGCGGTGCGGACCGGCAGGTTGGCCGGGTTCTGGAAGTAGTTCGACAGCCGGCTCCGAAGCGACTTGGCCTTGCCCACGTAGATGACCCGGCCGTCCCGGTCCCGGAACTGGTACGAGCCGGGAGCGTCGGGGATGGAGGAGGTGGGAGGCCGGTGAAGCATGTTGTTTTCGAGTTTGCCGCACAGTTGGGGAGAAGCGGCCGGCGATCCGTACCCGGCACTCCCCTAACCAGGTCCGGGCGCGTAAACTGAGCTCAAGCCGGCCCGGTATCCGGCACATATCCCCTCGAGGTCGACATCCCCGCGGACGGGCGACCGGGCTGTCCCCGCCGACCATATCGAGGTTCTCCGTCCGGAGGTTTCGTCGATGTTTCGGCTCCAAACTCCCCTCCCTGAGGGCTACGTAACTGCAACGAGCGATGATCTTGCGCGCCGAATCGCCGCCGCCAAGGAGGCCCTTGGTCCGCGCCTGATCATCCTGGGCCACCACTACCAACGTGACGAGGTGATGCGGTGGGCCGACGCGAGGGGCGACTCATTCGGCCTTTCGAGGACTGCGGCGGCCACCACGGAAGCCGAGTTCGTAGTGTTCTGCGGCGTCCATTTCATGGCCGAGTCGGCTGACGTGCTCACGTCGCCCGCCCAACAGGTGATCCTGCCCGACCTGAACGCCGGCTGCTCAATGGCGGACATGGCCGATCTCGAGTCGGTCGAGGAGGCGTGGGATTCGATCGCCGCCGTGACCGACGTCGACGCGGTAGTGCCGATCACGTACATGAACTCGTCCGCCGCACTCAAGGCTTTCGTCGGACAGCACGGCGGAGCGGTGTGCACATCGTCAAACGCCCGAAAGGTGATCACCTGGGCGCTCGACCAGCACGGGCCTCACACCAAGCTGCTGTTCTTCCCGGACCAGCACCTGGGCCGGAACACTGCCTACCAGTTGGGGTTCGATGCCTCCGACATGAGGGTGTGGGACCCCCGCAAGGAGCTCGGCGGATTGGAAGAGTCCGAGCTGAAGGAGGCCACGTTCCTGCTCTGGAAGGGTCATTGCTCGGTTCACCAGCGGTTCCGGCCTGAGCAGATTGAGGCTTTTCGGGCCGAGCATCCCGAAGGCCGGGTGATTGTTCACCCCGAGTGCGCACACGAGGTCGTCCAACTGGCCGACGAGGTCGGCAGCACCGATTACATAATCGGCGCGGTCGGGAGGGCACCGGCGGGGTCGGTTCTCGCGATCGGGACCGAGATCCACCTGGTGCAGCGTCTGGCGGCCGAGAACCCGCACCTGACCGTGAAGTCCCTCGACCCACTGGTCTGTCCGTGCTCGACGATGTTCCGAATCGACGCCGCCCACCTGTGCTGGGTGCTGGAGGAGCTGGCGGCCGGCCGGATTGTGAACCGAATCACTGTGGATGACGACGTCGCCGGCTGGGCGAGGGTCGCCCTGCAGCGCATGCTCGACATCAGCTAGAGCTATCACACTGCCCGGCCGGGGGCCCAACCCCGGCCTCCTCCCCAACGTGGGGCCCCGACCCCACGGCGGCCGTTAACACTGCCCGGCCGGGGGCCCAACCCGGCCTCCTCCGCAACGTGGGGCGCCAACCCCACGGCGGCCGTTAACACTGGCCCGGCCGGGGCCCCAACCCCGGCCTCCTCCCCAACGTCGGGCCCCAACCCCACGACGGCCGTTAACACTTGCCGCAGGGGGCCGGCCCGGCGCCAAATTTGATGCCCTCGGTCGTGAGGAATGCCCCGCTCCGGGGTAGATCCCTTCGCAACCGGCGAACAAGCCCACACGGATGGGGTGCCGGAGTGCGGAGACTGTTCGGAGGGTCAGCAAGTGGTAGCTGTAGTCGCTGTTCTGTGTGTGGCGACCCTCGTCCTGCTCGTGGGGTGGGGACTCAGGGTCATGCATGAGATAGCCGAGTTGGAGAACCTGCCGCGCGCCCGCCACGGGTTCCAAGGCGACACAGAGCCGCCCGCGCAGCAGGCAGTGCGGCTGATCCCCGAGAAGGCCTTCCGGCGCAAGGCGTCGTAAAAGGGAGCACTTCATGTCGGTTCTCGGGCTGGTGTTATGGTCGATGACCCCGCTGGCGGGACTGGGCGTCCTGCTCGGCATTGGGCGTTTCGAGCGCTATCTCCTCGAGCGGGGCGAACGCGAGGAAGCCGGCGACGTCCCCGAAACTCTGCCGCCGGCGATCACGCCTTCGATGAACGCGCAACAGGTCGCACGGCCCAGCCGGCCCGCGGCCTAGAACTTCCAGCCGGCCGGCAGCCGGCGGCTAGCTCTTTCGGCGGGCGGAAGAACTGGCTGCTGGCGCCGGCTTTTCCAGGAGCGGTTCCAGAAATCGTCCCGTATAGCTCTCAGGGGTTTTCGCCACGGTTTCGGGCGTCCCCTCGACTACAACCGTTCCACCCCGGTTCCCGCCTTCAGGGCCGAGATCGATGATCCAGTCAGCCGTCTTGATCACGTCAAGGTTGTGCTCAATAACGATGACTGTGTTCCCCTGATCCACGAGCCGGGACAAGACCGCCAACAACTTGCGGATGTCCTCGAAGTGCAGGCCCGTGGTCGGCTCGTCCAAAACGTAGATCGTATGACCCGTCGAACGCTTGGCAAGCTCGCTGGACAGCTTGATCCGCTGAGCCTCACCACCCGACAACGTCGGGGCCGGTTGGCCCAAACGCACATAACCCAAGCCGACATCTACAAGGGTTTGCATGTGACGGGCGATCGACGGCTGGTTGGCGAAGAACACGAGAGCCTCCTCGCAAGGCATGTCGAGCACCTCGGCAATATTTTTTCCCTTGAATGTGATGTCAAGTGTGTCGCGGTTGTAGCGAGCTCCCTTACACACCTCGCAAGGAACGTAGACGTCCGGCAAGAAGTGCATCTCGATCTTGATGGTTCCGTCACCGGCGCACGCCTCGCAGCGTCCGCCCTTGACGTTGAAGGAGAATCGACCCGGTTGGTACCCGCGTACCTTCGCTTCGGTTGCAGTCGCGAACAGCCGGCGGATGTGGTCGAAGACACCGGTGTAGGTCGCGGGATTGGACCGCGGTGTCCGGCCGATCGGCGACTGGTCGATGCTGATCACCTTGTCCAGCTGATCGATTCCCTCAACGCGGGTGTGACGGCCGGGGACCTCTTTCGACCGGTAGATCTTCTGCATCAGCGCACGAAGCAGGATGTCGTTGACGAGGGTCGACTTGCCCGACCCTGACACGCCGGTGACCGCGATCATGCACCCGAGCGGGAAGTCGACGTCGATGCCCTTGAGGTTGTGCTCCCTCGCGCCCTTGACGGTGAGGATGCCTTTCGGTTCGCGTCGCATCGCCGGAACCGGAATGGTGCGCTTGCGGGTCAAATACTGACCGGTGATCGAGTCCTTCGACTTGAGCAGGTCCGAGACCGGCCCCGACACCACGATGTTGCCGCCGTGCTCGCCGGCGCCGGGACCGATGTCGACAACATGGTCCGCAACTCTGATGGTGTCCTCGTCATGCTCCACGACGATCACGGTGTTGCCGAGATCGCGGAGGCGGATCAGCGTTTCGATGAGCTTGTGGTTGTCGCGCTGGTGCAACCCGATGGACGGTTCGTCGAGGACGTAGAGCACGCCGACCAAACCGCTGCCGATCTGCGACGCCAAACGGATCCGCTGCGCCTCACCGCCGGCGAGCGTCGCCGCGGAACGGTTCAGGCTCAGATAGTCGAGCCCAACGTCGAGCAAGAACTTCATCCGGGCCTGGATCTCCTTCAGCACCCGGTCTGCGATCAGGTGGTCGCGCTCCGAAAGCTCCAGGCTCGACATCAGAGCGGTCGACTCGCCGAGCGGAAGATCACACAGCTCGAAGATGTTCCGGCCGGCGACCGTGACCGCGAGGCTTTCCGGCTTGAGACGCGCTCCGCCGCACTCGGGGCACGGGACCTCCCGCATATAACCCTCGATCGTCTCCCGCGCATAGTCGGAATCCGCCTCTGAATGCCGCCGGCTCAGCCACGGGACCACGCCCTCGTAATGCGTCTCGTACGAGCGGACCCTGCCATAACGATTTCGGTACTGGACGTGCACCTTGCGACTGCCCGAGCCGAACAGCACGACCTTCTGTTCCGACTTCTTGAGCTTCTTCCAAGGCGTCTTGGTTGAAAAACCCCAAGTGTCCGCGACCGCCTCGAGCACGCGGCCGAAGTACTCGCCGCGTGCGCCCGCCCACGGAGCGATCGCGCCTTCGTCGATCGACAAATCAGGGTCACGCACGACCAGCTCCGGATCCACCTCGAACCGAGTCCCGAGACCATCGCATCGGGGGCATGCTCCGTAGGGCGAGTTGAAGCTGAAGTTCCTGGGCGCCGGCTCGTCGAACGAGCGGCCGTCGATCGGGCAAGCGAGGTGCTGGCTGAACGTCAGGACTTCCTGCTCGCCTTCGCCCTCGCGGGGGACGATCTGAACCTCAGCCACGCCGTCGGCGAGCTTCAGTGCCGTCTCGAGGGAGTCGGTCAGCCGGCGCTCGATCCCCTCCCGTTTCACGAGCCTGTCGACGATCACCTCGATGGTGTGAATCTCGTAGCGGGCGAGCTTGGGCGGATCGGAGAGCTCGTACACCTCTCCGTCGATACGGGCTCGCGCATACCCCTGGCCGGCGAGCTCCTCGAGGAGGCTTTGGTACTCGCCTTTCCGGCCACGCACCACCGGCGCCAGAACTTGAAACCGCGTCCCTTCGGGAAGCTCGAGCACCCTGTCCACGATCTGCTGAGGTGTCTGCCTGGAGACCACCACGCCGTGCTCGGGACAGTGCGGCACCCCGACACGGGCGTACAGAAGCCGGAGGTAGTCGTAGATCTCGGTGATCGTCCCGACCGTCGACCGGGGGTTCCGGCTCGCCGACTTCTGGTCGATCGAGATAGCCGGGGACAGGCCCTCGATGAAATCGACGTCCGGCTTGTCCATCTGGCCGAGGAACTGGCGCGCGTACGAAGACAGCGATTCGACGTAACGGCGCTGCCCTTCGGCATAAATGGTGTCGAAGG
The DNA here is from genome assembly GCA_036378675.1 of Acidimicrobiales bacterium. Classification (NCBI taxonomy): domain Bacteria; kingdom Bacillati; phylum Actinomycetota; class Acidimicrobiia; order Acidimicrobiales; species Acidimicrobiales bacterium. The sequence continues at coordinate 16,089 of DASUWA010000014.1, read as the reverse complement.
CGAGCGAGCTCTTCCCGGAGCCAGAAAGCCCGGTGAAAACGATGATCTTGTCCCGCGGGAGATCCAGCGAGATATTCCGAAGATTGTGTTCTCGAGCACCGCGGACGATGAGCCGCCCGCTGTCCTCTGATCCGGCCACCAATCCAGGGTACCAGCGAACACTTGTTCGGGTAAAGGCTTTCGGGTGGTGTTATTGACCGGCCGGGGGTACTACTGGGGTTATGCCTGTCCGGCCACGGGTTGTCATCGTGGGCAGCGGATTCGGGGGGCTGAACGCGGCCCGTCGCCTGGCCGGGAAGCCGGTTGACGTCACGGTTGTCGACCGGGACAACTATCACGGGTTCTGGCCGTTGTTGTATCAAGTCGCGACCGCGGGGCTCGGGCCTGACGACATCGCCCGACCGATCCGGGCCATCTACTCGGGCTTCCCGAACATCGACGTCCGGCTCGGAACGGTGACGAACGTGGACCTCGATAGCCGGACCGTAGAGGTCGATGGGGAGCCGGAACTCGAATACGACTACCTGATCCTCGCGGCCGGAAGTTCCAGTGCGGACTTCGGCATACCGGGAGTAGCGGAGAACACCTTTCCTTTGAAGACGCTCCCGGACGCGGTGCGACTCCGCAATCACGTGCTGTGCGCGTTCGAGAGGGCCGATGCACAAGAGTCCCCCGAGGCGCAGTCGGGTGAGTTGACGATCGTTCTCGTCGGCGGAGGACCCACCGGGGTGGAGCTGGCGGGAGCGTTGTCCGAGTTGATCGCGCACAACTTGGCGTCGGACTTCAAGCACCTGGACCTGAGCCGGGCGCGCATCGTCCTGGTCGAGATGACCGACCACCTCTTGCCTGGTTTCTCCAAGGTGTCCCAGAAGCGCGCCTACGAGACTCTGTTGGCCAAGGGGGTCGACATCAGGCTCAACACGAAACTCGCCAAGGTGACGCAGGACTCTGTCGCCTTCGAGGATGGAACCGAGATCGCCACCCGTACGGTGATCTGGACCGCGGGCGTCAAGGCCAACCCGCTCGGAGCGGTGTTGCCGGGAGAGAAGGCGAAAGCCGGCACGATCCCTGTCGAGCCGGACCTTTCCCTAGTCGGTCATCCAGAAGTGTTCGTCATCGGGGACCTTGCCGCTGCTCGCGGTCCCGACGGCGTGCAGTGGCCGCAGCTGGCGCAGGTCGCGATCCAGGCCGGCAAGCGGGCCGCCGGCAACGTTCTACGCCGGATCCAGCGCAGACCCACCCGTCACTTCCGCTACCACAATCACGGGATCATGGCGACGATCGGGCGCCGGTCGGCGGTGGCGGAACTGCCCGGCGGTCTACGTTTCAGAGGCACCCTCGGCTGGTTTGCATGGTTGGGGGTGCACTTGGTGTTCCTCATCGGTTTTCGGAACCGTGCGGTCGTGATGGTGAACTGGGCGTGGAACTACCTGACGTGGGACCGGGCGTCGAGGGTGATCCTCGACGACGGTTCGCACACACCAACCGGGCAGCCCCGGGCCTGACTCACGTCCGGGCGCTCTAGCGCGGAGCAAGCTCCCGCAGCTCGACGCGCAGGTCAGCGATCTCGTCGCGAAGTCGCGCGGCGTACTCGAACCGCAGATCCGCGGCGGCCTCGCGCATCTCGTCCTCGAGGGTTGCGATGAGGCGTGACAGCTCGGACTGCGGCAGCTCAGCAAGATCGCTGCGGGCCCGGTCACGCCGCCGGTTACGACGATCCTGACCCGGCACCGGGGCGCCCACAGAGGTGCCGTCCCGCGAGCCAAGCAGCACGAGGATGTCGCTGATCGCCTTGCGGATCGTCTGCGGGTTGATCCCGTGCTCCTCGTTGTACTCCTGCTGGCGAGCCCGCCGGCGATGAGTCTCCGTGATCGCCTTCTGCATCGAGTCGGTCATCCGGTCCGCGTACATGATCACCTGACCGTCGACATTTCGCGCAGCTCGGCCGATCGTTTGAATCAGGGACGTCTCTCCGCGCAGAAATCCTTCCTTGTCCGCGTCGAGGATCGCGACCAGAGACACTTCGGGAAGGTCCAGGCCTTCCCTCAACAGGTTGATACCGACGAGGACGTCGAACTCCCCCAGCCGAAGGTCCCGGACAATCTCGATCCGCTGAATGGTGTCGATATTCGAGTGCAGGTACCGGACCTTGAGACCCATCTCGAGCAGATAGTCGGTGAGGTCCTCCGCCATTTTCTTGGTGAGCGTCGTGACCAGGACTCGGTCGCCCCGTTCTGTCCGTTCCTTGATCTGACTGATCAGATCGTCGATCTGACCCTTGGTCGGCTTGACGATCACCTCCGGGTCGACAAGACCGGTCGGGCGAACAATCTGCTCGACCACTTGGGTCGACTGCTGGATCTCGTACGGGGACGGGGTGGCCGACATGAATACACACTGGTTGACCCGCTCGTAGAACTCGTCGAACCGCAAGGGTCGGTTGTCCGCCGCGGACGGCAGCCGAAACCCGTGCTCGATCAAGGTCTCCTTGCGAGAGCGGTCGCCCTCGTACTGGCCGTGGAGCTGAGGAACCGTCTGGTGCGACTCGTCGACGACGAGCAGGAAGTCCTTCGGGAAAAAGTCGAGCAACGTGAAAGGGGGCTCGCCGGGTGACCTGCCGTCGATGTGGCGGCTGTAGTTCTCAATGCCGGAGCACACTCCTACCTCTGCGAGCATCTCCAGGTCATACGAGGTTCGCATCCGAAGTCGCTGCGCCTCGAGAAGCTTGTTCTGCGATTCGAACCAAGCGAGACGCTTTTGGAGCTCCGCCTCGATCCCGGCGATCGCGCGCTGCATCCTTTCGTCGCCGGCCACGTAGTGAGTCGCAGGGAAGATCACCAGTTCGTCGATGTCACCCAGCTGCTCACCGGTCAGGGTGTCGACGGTGGTGATCCGCTCGATCTCGTCGCCGAAAAGCTCGATACGCACCGCGTTCTCTTCGTACGCCGGGTGGACCTCGATGGTGTCACCCCGCACGCGGAACCTGCCTCTGGTGAGGTTGGTGTCGTTGCGCTCGTACTGCATATCGACCAGGCGTCGAAGGATCGCCCGCTGGTCCTGCTCCGTGCCGCGCTGAACGTGCAGAATCCGCTCGGCGTACTCCTCGGGCGAACCCAGGCCGTAGATGCAACTCACCGACGCGACCACGATCGTGTCCCGCCGGGTGAGAAGCGCCGAGGTGGCCGAATGACGAAGCCGGTCGATCTCGTCGTTGATCGAGCTGTCCTTCTCGATATAAGTGTCGCTCGAAGGTAGGTACGCCTCGGGCTGGTAGTAGTCGTAGTAGCTGACGAAGTACTCGACCCGGTTGTTCGGGAAGAACTCCCTCATCTCGCTGGCCAGCTGGGCGGCCAGCGACTTGTTGGGCGCGATGAGCAGGGTCGGCTTTTGGACCGCCTCGACCGTCCAAGCGATCGTCGCACTCTTGCCGCTCCCGGTTATGCCAAGGAGGGTCTGGAACCGGTCGCCGCGCTTGATCCCCTCGGAGAGCTGCGCGATCGCCGTCGGCTGGTCGCCGGCGGGGTCAAAATCGGACACCACCTTGAAATCGGGCACTCAAGCGATGGTACCGGGAGGGTGGGACTGTCACATCGCCCGGCGGGGCCCCTGTGACATCCAGTTGGCCCTCGCCTCTCAGGCAACGTGGGGACCCCAACCCCACGGCGGCCGTCTTCATCAGCCGACGGCGGTCCGACTCGACCGCTAGCTTGATCCGCCGTGTTCCTCGTCGGGTTAACCGGTGGGATCGGGTCCGGGAAGTCGACCGTGGCGGCCGACCTAGAGGCGCGCGGCGCCGCGGTGATCGACGCGGACCGGATCGCCCGGGAGATCGTCGAGCCGGGCGGGCGCGCCTATGCCGGACTCGTCGAGCGATTCGGGAGCGTCGTGCTGCACCCCGACGGGCGACTGGACCGGCAGAAGATGGCTGACATCGCGTTCAACGATCCCGATGCTCTGACAGCGCTGAACGAGCTCACCCACCCGGCGATCGGCGAGGTCATGGCCGAACGTGTCGTGGAAGCGTCGCAAACCCACCCGATCGTCGTGGTCGACATCCCGCTGATGACCATCGCCACGAAGGCGCGGATGAACTTCGACGCCGTCATCGTGGTCGACGCTCCTCAGGAGACTGCGGTGGCGCGCCTTGTGGAGCACCGGTCCTTCACCGAGGCTGACGCCAGGGCTCGCATCGCCTCTCAGATCAGCCGAGAGGAGCGGGCGAGTCTCGCGGACTTCGTCGTTGACAACAGCGGCGACCGCGACGCACTTTCCGCCCAGCTCGACGCACTCTGGACTTGGCTCACCGATCGGCACAACGCGCAAATCCGGAAAGCAGCGTCGCCCTGATTGCCAGCGATGCCGCATATATCCGCTTCTCCCTATTTGGGTAAAAGCGCAATTTCCGAATTGACGGCGATCTCAGCAGAAATCCGCTGCCACCGGCCAATTCAGATCTGAGTCACATGTCAGGAAAGGGGATGGAGCGAATGCGGGCTAGTCCTTTTTCCCACAAAGATGACCCATTCGCGTCATTGCTCAAATGGCCGGGTGCATAAAGGCTTCACGACGGCACCTACCACACGCTGAAAGAGAGCGAAGAAAGGCGCGAAACGTGCGGGACGGCCCCGACGAACTTCAGGACCAGAACCGACATCGTCTTCTGTCGATCCTCTTCGGCACCGACGTCCCCGAGACCCTCGATGGCCACCTGCTGCGCACGTCCGACGTCGCGGCCCTGTTCGAGGTGTCCGAACGAACTGTCTCGGAGTGGGCCAAACGGGGCCAGATCCCGTCGGTCCGCACGCCAGGAGGCCACCGCAGGTACCCCGCGGGCCAGATCCGGCTGCTTCTCGACCGGGAAACCCGCGGCGCGGCGACAGCCCGTTAGCGTCGATTCCCGGCTTAGCGAACAATCGAGCTCAGCGAATAACCGAGCTCAGAGCCACCGCGTCGAGGCCGTGCGCCTCGGCGACGGATGGGTACACGACCTGCCCCTCGTGGGTGTTCAGGCCGAGCCCAAGGACCGTGTCCGACCGCATCGCCTCGCGCCACCCTTTGTCGGCGATCTCCAACGCGTACGGCAAGGTGACGTTGGTCAGCGCGTAGGTCGACGTGTGTGGAACCGCGCCTGGCATGTTGGTAACGCAGTAGAACAACGACTCGTGCACCTTGTACACCGGGTCGGCGTGAGTCGTCGGGCGTGAATCCTCGAAGCAACCACCCTGGTCTATGGCGATGTCGACGAGGACGGATCCCGGTTTCATGCGCGCAACCAAGGAGTTGGTTACCAACTTCGGTGCCTTCGCTCCGGGCACCAGGACTGCACCGATAACCAGGTCGGCGTCGATCACCGCTCTCTCTATCTCGTAAGCGTTCGAAGCGACCGTCTGGCAGTGGCCCTGGTAGATGCGGTCGGCTTCGCGCAGCTTGGCGATGTTCTTGTCGAGCAGCAGCACTTCCGCTTGCATGCCGAGCGCGATCGCAGCCGAGTTCATCCCAGCGACGCCGGCGCCCATCACGACGACCTTCGCCGCGTAGACGCCCGACACGCCGCCCATCAGGACGCCCCGGCCACCGCCGTCGCGCTGAAGATGATGGGCACCCGCTTGGGGGGCCATCCGGCCGGCGACCTCCGACATCGGTGCAAGCAGAGGAAGCGACCCGTCCGGGAGTTGGACCGTCTCGTACGCGATCGCAGTGGTACCTGCGTCGAGCAACGCCATCGTGCATTCGCGTGACGCGGCGAGATGCAAGTAGGTGAAGAGGATCAGGTCCTTTCGCAGACGGTGGTACTCCTCGGGCACCGGCTCCTTCACCTTGAGGACCATGTCGGCTTCCGCCCACACGTCGTCGGCATCGTTCAACAGCAAGGCGCCGGCGCCGGCGAAGTCCTCGTCGGGCACCGACGACCCGAGGCCCGCGCCCCGCTCGACGTAGACGGTGTGACCGTGGCGCACCAGCTCGTGGGCGCCGGCGGGTGTGCAAGCTACTCGGTACTCGTTGTTCTTGACTTCGGCTGGAACGCCAATCCTCATCGATCGACTCTCTTCTTGGTCATCTGGCGTTGGTCATGTTGCCTTTGGTCATGTTGCCTTTGGTCATCTTGCCGACTGGCTCGTCAGCCGATGCTGCTCATCACGTGCTTGACTCGGGTGTAGTCCTCGAGACCGTACATCGACAGGTCCTTGCCGTACCCGGAGTGCTTGAAGCCGCCATGGGGCATCTCGGCGACCAAGGGGATATGGGTGTTGATCCACACGCAGCCGAAGTCGAGCCGCCGCGACATCCGCATCGCCCGGGAGTGATCGGTAGTCCAGACGCTGGAAGCGAGCCCGTACTCGACACCGTTCGCCCACCGCAATGCCTCTTCCTCGTCATCGAAACGCTGAACGGTGATGACCGGCCCGAAGATCTCGGTCTGGGCCAGCTCGTCCTGCTGCTCAACTCCAGCGATCACCGTCGGCGGATAAAAGAACCCGCGCCCGCCGGGCGCGTCCCCTCCGACTACAACCTTCGCGTGGCCGGGTGCGCGGGACACCATGCCGGCCACGCGCTCGAGCTGGTTCGCGTTGTTGAGCGGACCAAAGTCGACGTCGGGCCGGTCAATCCCTCCGTAGGTGGCCCTCCTCGCTTCCTCTGCGAGCGCGTCCACGGCATCGCCGTATATGCGCGGTCCGGCAAGCACCCGCGTCGCCGCCGTGCAGTCCTGGCCGGCGTTGAAAAAGCCGGCGATCGCAATGGTTTCCGCGGCCTTCGCAAGATCGGCGTCGTCGAATATCAGCACCGGCGCCTTCCCACCCAGCTCCAAGTGAAGCCGCTTGAGGTCATCGGCACCCGCGGCGGCGACCTCCTTGCCCGCCCGGACGCTTCCTGTAATCGCGACCATCTGCGGGACCGGATGCTTGACGAGCTCCCTTCCGGTGTCGCGATCGCCGCAAATCACGTTCAGAACCCCGGGAGGGAAGATCTCGCCGGCCAACTCCGCCAGCATCAGTGTCGTGACCGGGGTGGTCTCCGACGGCTTCAGCACGACGGTGTTGCCGGCGGCCAGCGCCGGCGCGATCTTCCAGACCGCCATCATCAGCGGGTAGTTCCAGGGGGTCACCTGGGCGACAACGCCGATCGGCTCGCGACGGATCCATGAGGTGTGGCCGGCCATGTACTCACCGGCCGACTTGCCTTCTAGGACACGGGCCGCGCCGGCGAAGAAACGGATCTGATCGAGCATCGGGGGGATCTCCTCCGACGCAGTCAGCGCCAGGGGTTTGCCAGTGTTGCGACCTTCGACCTGGACGAAGTCGTTGGCTCGATCCTCGATTGCCTGGGCCAGCTTCCACAGCATCAGGCTCCGGTCGGAAGGAGTGGTGTCCCGCCAAGTCTCGAACGCGACCCTCGCGGCATTGCATGCCGCGTCGACGTCCTCCGCGCCCGACAAAGGGGCCTCCCCGTAAGGCTCTCCTGTGCTCGGATCGACGACCGTGCTGAACCTCCCGCTCTTGGCGTCGACCCGCTCGCCGTTGACGAAATTGCGAAAACGCTCGGTCACTGGACTCTCCCCCTTCTTGCTGGGCTGAGCCGACTCGGCACAGACCTATCTTGCCCCTCCGGGAACCTCCGTGCAAGGGAATCCGTTGCTCTTTGATCCCTTTCTCAATAGAATCCGTGGCTATGGCCCTCTCGGACACGTCTATCCGCGACGTTGGAGGGCGGCTCGATCCCTTGGCCAAGGCGATCATCGAGCAGCTGCAACAGGACGGACGCCGCTCGTACGCTGCGATCGCAAGGGCGGTCGGTCTATCCGAGGCGGCCACACGGCAGCGTGTGCAGCGCCTGATCGACGAGGGCGTGATCCAGATAACGACGGTGACCGATGCGGCGGCGATCGGTTTTCACCGGATGGCCCTCCTCGGAGTGAAGGTGGACGGTGACATCCGGCAGGTCGCTGACAAGCTGGGGTCTCTCGATGAGGCCGAGTACGTCGTGATCTGCGCCGGGCAGTTCGACCTACTCGTCGAGTTGATCTGTGAAAACGACGAGCATCTCCTGCGCACCCTCGACGAGCGCGTGCGCACCATCCCCGGAGTTCGCAACACCGAGACGTTCGTGTACTTGAAAGTCGTGAAGGAGAACTACCAATGGGGAACCCGATGACCGGTCTCGACAACGAGCACCTGCAGGAGGCAGCGCACCGACATCTGTGGATGCATTTCACCCGGATGAGCTCTTACGCCGAGCACGAGGTCCCGATCATGGTCCGGGGAGAGGGGCCGTGGGTCTGGGACTCGAAGGGTCGCCGTTATCTCGATGGGCTGTCGGGTTTGTTCGTCGTGCAGGCCGGTCACGGCCGGCGCGAGCTTGCCGAGGCGGCGGCGCGCCAGGCGAGCGAACTCGCCTACTTCCCGATCTGGAGCTACGCGCACCCGTCTGCAATCGAGCTTGCCGAACGGGTCGCGACGCTAAGCCCGCGGAACCTGAACCGCGTGTTCTTCACCACCGGCGGCGGTGAAGCGGTCGAGTCGGCGTGGAAGCTCGCGCGCCAGTACTTCCGTCTCACCGGACAACCGGGACGGTACAAGGTGATCTCCCGGGACATCGCCTATCACGGCACGACGATGGGCGCGTTGTCGATCACGGGCCTGCCCGCGATCAAGGCTCCGTTCGAGCCGCTGGTTCCCGGCTCGGTCCGGGCCGCGAACACAAACTTCTACAGGACGTCCGAGCACGGCGACGACTGGGAGGCGTTCGGCCGGTGGGCCGCGGACGATATCGAGCGTCACATTCTGATGGAGGGACCGGAGTCGGTTGCAGCGGTGTTCCTCGAGCCGGTGCAGAACGCCGGCGGTTGCTTCCCTCCTCCGCCCGGTTACTTCCAGCGAGTCCGTGAGATATGCGACCGCTACGGCGTTCTGCTCGTGTCCGACGAGGTGATCTGTGCGTTCGGCCGTCTCGGTAGCTGGTTCGGTGCGGACCGTTACGGCTACGTCCCGGACATGATCACGTGCGCCAAGGGCTTGACGAGCGGCTACTCGCCGCTTGGCGCGTTGCTCGTAGACGACAGGCTGATGGAACCCTTCTGGAACGGGCCGGCTTCGTTCTCGCACGGATTCACTTTCGGCGGCCATCCCGTGTCGGCGGCTGTGGCGCTGGCCAACCTCGATCTGTTCGAGAAGGAGGATCTCGTCGGCGGGGTGACCCGTCGTTGTGCTGCGTTCGCGGCTGTCCTCGACGGGTTGCGCGACCTTCCGATCGTCGGCGACGTTCGCGGCGACGGGTTCTTCTACGGCATCGAATTGGTGAAGGACCGCGAGACCCGTCTGAGCTTCGACCACGACGAGTCGGAGCGGCTGCTGCGCGGCTACCTCTCCGGCGCCCTGTTCGACGCCGGCCTCATCTGCCGCACGGACGACCGCGGGGACCCGGTCGTGCAGTTGGCCCCGCCTCTGATCTGCGAGCAGGAGCATTTCGATCTGATCGGCGAAATCCTTCGCAACGTGTTCACGGAGGCCTGGAAGCGCGTCTAGCGCCGGCGGTCAACTCCGGCGTCCGGGGCCGACTACCCCCTAGCACCCCGTCCGTTTGTGGTGTGAGTTTCAGCGTTCGGGCGTGAAAATCGGCACTCCAGAGCCGATTCCTACACCCAAACGCAAAAGTCACACCCGGACTGCGGGCGATTGACGCCTACTCGGCCTTAGCAGCCTCGTCTGACGCTGGCGCAGATGCTGGGGCGGCACCGGCCTCGGCGGTTCCGGGCTCGGGAGCGCCGGTCGCTGCCGGCTCGGGCGAGCCGCCGCTTTCGAGGTACTCGGCCCACGCGGCCTGAGCCTCCGACTCCGGTTCGAAGTCGGTGTAGCCGCCGCCGATGTAGTTGCCGTGCTCGTCGTAGGCGTGCTCTCCGAAAGCCTCGCGGTACTCGGCCGCGACTTCGCCACCCTCGGCGGCCTGCTTGATCGACAGGCTGATCCGCCGGCGCTGGAGGTCGATCTCGATGATCTTGACCCACAGCTCTTCGCCCGGCGTGACGACCTGCTCGGGAAGGTCGACGTGGTGGTTGGCCATCTCGGAGATGTGAACCAGTCCCTCGATGCCTTCTCCGACCTGAACGAACGCACCGAACGGCACCAGTTTGGTGACCCGCCCGTAGACCAGTTCGCCGACGCGGTGGGCGTTGGCGAACTCCTGCCACGGGTCCGATTGGGTGGCCTTGAGCGAGAGGCTGATGCGCTCGCGCTCGAGATCGACGTCGAGCACCCGCACGTCCACCTCGTCGCCGACCTGCACGACCTGCGACGGATGATCGACGTGCTTCCACGACAGCTCTGACACGTGGATGAGACCATCCATGCCACCGAGGTCGACGAAGGCTCCGAAGTTGACGACCGAGGACACGACCCCATGGCGGATCTCGCCTGGCTTCAGGTGGGTCAGGAACTCGTCGCGCTGCTCGCGCTGGGTCTCCTCCAACCATGCCCGCCGCGAAAGGACCACGTTGTTCCGGTTCTTGTCGAGCTCGATGATCTTGGCGTCGAGAGTTCGCCCGACGTAAGGCTGGAGGTCGCGCACCCGGCGAAGCTCGACCAAAGACGCCGGCAGGAAGCCGCGCAGCCCGATGTCGAGGATCAGGCCACCCTTGACCACCTCGATGACCGGACCGGTAACGACCCCGTCGCGCTCCTTGATCCCCTCGATCGTCCCCCATGCCCGCTCGTATTGTGCGCGCTTCTTGGAGAGGATCAGTCGCCCTTCTTTGTCCTCCTTCTGGAGCACCAGGGCTTCGATCTGCTCGCCGAGCGAAACGATCTCGTGCGGGTCGACGTCGTGCCGGATCGAAAGCTCACGGGCCGGTATCACGCCCTCCGACTTGAAGCCGATGTCGAGAAGGACCTCGTCCTTGTCGACCTTGACCACGGTCCCCTTGACGATGTCCCCGTCCTCGAACTCCACGATCGTGCCCGCGATGGCATCTTCGAGCGAGGTGCCGCCGAGGTCGTCGACAACAACCTGCCTCGGGTGGTACTCACCCGCCTCGTCGAAGCTCCCCATCTCCGTCGGTTCCGCATCGATCGGAGGAGGGGTACTGCTGGTCGTGGTGTCGGACATCTACTCGTTAGCCTTCTTTCCGGACAAACTTCCGCCCATTATTGAGGGGGTCGCGGGGGAAGCTCGTAGCGAGCCCTTCGCTACAGGGCAGACATCCTACACCCGGCCTACCAGCAGAAACTCCGGGTGATCCAGATCCGTCACCCGCCGTTCATACAGACCTGGCCTGACGGACCACAGACCGCAAACTTCCAGACCCGCGCCGGCTGCCATCAGTCGCAGCTCGCGCGGCGTGAAGCAAGTTGTCCAGAGGTCGAACCGCTCGGCCCGCCCCTGCGGATCGAGCACCTCCGCCAGCTCGTGGTTGACGCCGCTGCCCGCGTCGAAGGTGTCCCGCTCTTCGAGGTGCCGGACGGCGAAGTATGCCGAGAAGGCGGACACCGCGATGTGGCCGCCCTTTTTCACCACCTCCGCCATCTCTTTGATCACCCCGGCGTCTTCCTGGCCGCCGAGCAAGCCGAACCCGCCCTGGCATAGGGATATCGCAGCGTCGAAGCTCCCCGCGGAAAAAGGCAGCCGCCGCGCGTCGGCGCGCACCCACATCCCGGCTCCCGCCGCCCGAAGGAAGGCCATGGCGATGTCGATGCCCACGACATCAATTCCCCTGGCGGCCAGCGCGCGGGAGTGGCGCCCGGGCCCGCAACCGACGTCGAGCAAGCGCATCCCTGGCTCCAGACCGAGCTCGGCAGCCAGGAAGCTCGCCTCCTGTTCGGTCCCCTTGGTGAACGAGTAGCGCAGGTACGCCTCGCCGGCGTGAGACGCGAGCGCCTCGAACTCCCTGCCGGTTATGCGCATGGTGAACTGAGCCTACGGTGACGACCTGGACGTAGGTACCCCGACAGCTGTTGCCCGTTACGCAGGCCTCGCAGAAGCGCGGTCGGCCGCGACCGCGTCGTAAGTCTCGAAGTCGCTGGCGGTGTCGTCGGCGTGCTCGAACTGAAGGAGTCCGGCCTCGCCCCACTTCTCGCGGAGGTAGCCGTTGTTGGCGTCGAGCAGACCGAGTTTGCGGACGTTCGGAACCAGCTTGGAGAAGAAGGCCTTCTGGAACGCTTCGAACGGGCCGTGCCCGATCTTTCCTGCTGCCTCGAACAGGTTGGGGAGAACTTCCTCGACCGTCAGCCCCATCTTCTCCCACACCTCCGGAGTGATCGAGCGGAGCCGGTTGCGAAGCGTGTTCTCGAGAAGGAACTCCTGGCGTTCCTTCAGTTCGTCGGCGGTGAGGCCCTGGTAGTACTCGCCGAGGCTGACGATCCCGAAGGCGACGTGGCGGGCCTCGTCCGACATGACGTAACGGAGCAGCTTCGTGAGCAGCGGCTCGGATGTTCGGCGGAGCAGATCGCCGAACGCGGCGAGTGCGAGGCTCTCGATGACGATCTGCATGCCGAGGTACGCGATGTCCCAACGGCTGTCTTCTAATAGGCCGAATATCTGGCCTTGAAGGAACGGCCCCATCGGATAGGGGTCTCCGACCTTCTCATGGAGGTAGCGGGCGAAGACCTCGGTGTGGCGTGCCTCGTCCATCGTCTGGGTGGCTGCGTAGTACTTGGCGTCGATCCACGGGACGGTCTCGACCAGCTTGGCCGCGGTCATCATGGCCCCCTGTTCGCCGTGCATGAACTGGCTGAGCTGAGCCTTGAACAGCTCCACGCCAAGCTCGGTGAACTCCTTGTCCTTCCAGCTGGCCATGGGTGAGCCCGGCAACGTTGCCGCGACCCGTGCGAGGCGGAGCGCCGGCGCCTCGTCCTCGATGACCTTCTCGGGGTCGACATCGGTGGACCAGTCGAGATCGGTGACGCTGTTCCACTGCGAAGAGGCGGCCTTGTTGTACAGGGTGACCAGCTGCTGGCGCTCCCGTTCGTATCGCCAGCTGAAGAGGCGATCGGCGTGGTCGTGCACGACTCTGATCGTGGCCTCCGGGTCGTACGGCTGGACGAGGTCGTTTTCCGTCGTGGTCATGGGTTCCCCCTGGTACCTGCGGTCCGAGTCTGCGCAGTCAGATAATGAATGTTATCTGAGCTAATGGTCCTCTGGCGCAGAGGCCGCTTTCTTCGGGGTTCGGTCACCTCTCAACCGGTTGACCAAGGCGGCTCCCGGGAGTTCCTGCAGCCTTGTGAGCGCATCGTCCATCAGGTGCATGAGGCGCTCTACCGAGGTGGCGATCGATGCGACCTGAGCTTGGGTCTGGCCGATGACTTCGAGCGCCGGCACGGCGTTCCGGCGCACCGAGTCGAGCACGACCGGCAGCTCGCTCATCAGCTCCTCATCGAGGAGGGGTACCAGCGCCTGCAAGCGCGGAGCCAGCTGGGTCAGGGGCTCCTCGAGCGGTTCTGTGAGACGGTCGAGCCGCTGAACCAACTTGTCGAGCCGCGCCACGGTCTGGGCGAAGCTGGTCAGCGACCGGTTGAGCAAGGCTATGGAGTCAGGAAGCGCAACCAGTGCCTCGACCTGTTCGGTTCCGTACCTGACGACATCCCCGATCGTCGGGATCCTCACGACCCAGAAACTAATCCGCCGTGACAGAGACGGTCCGGGCCTCGTGGCCCGGACCGTCATTAGCCCCCTCGTGCGATTAGTTGTTAGTTCTGGTTCGGCCGGCGACGCCTACCGATCAGCACCAGGATCGTTCCTCCTCCGACCAGTGCCATGGCCAGGATTGCCAGGGTCTTGGCGTTCAGGCCGGTGAAGGCAAGAGCGTGCTTGGCCACCGTCGTGGTGGTCGTCGGGGCGACCTGCGGAGCAGGCTGCGTAACGACAGGCGGCGGGGTCGCCACGATCAACCTCACCGTGTTGGTGTCGCAGGTTGCCGACGTGGTGTCCGTCGACTGGACGCAGTTGGTCTGCGGCGTGTTGGCATTGTCGAAGATCGCGTGGTTCGGGATCGTCGTTCCACCCGCATCGCTGGTGTTGACGGTAACCGTGAAACTCACGGTTACCGCCGAGGATGCAGGCGTGTTCGCCGGAACGGTCACGTTGCTCCACGTCACCCTGTTGGTCGCCGAGTCGTAAGTACCGCTGTTGGCCGCGGACTTGAACGTCGTGCCTGCAGGAACCGCATCGGTCACCGTCTCGGTAGCCGCTGCACCACCTGCGTTGGTCAGTGCGATGGTGTAGGTCACGACGGTGCCCGTCGGGACCGTGGATCCATCAGCCGGGTTCGAAGACTTCTGGGCCGACACGATCGGAGCCACAACCGGGTTGTTCACCGTGTTCGTGTCGCAGAAGCCCTCGACGTGGACGTCCAGGGTGCAACCGCTCGAGTTGGCACCGTCAAACACTCCGAAGTTAGGAATGTTGAATCCGTTCGGGTCGCTGGCGTTCACCGACACCGTGAAGGACAGGGATACCGGTGTCGCGATGCCGCTCGGGTACAACCCATGGACGACCGGGATGGTCCACGTGATGGTGTTCGTGACGGCATCGTACGACGCTTCGCTGGCGGGTGTTGCCGAGCCAGCGACGTAAGTTGTGCCGGCCGGGATCGTGTCCTTGACAGTCACAGGAGGCGAGTCGAGCAACCCGGAGTTGGTTACCACGAGCGTATAGAGGATGGTGTCCTTGCCGGCTGTGACTGAGCCGGTCGGATTGTTCTGCTTGCCCACCTGGATGTTCGGGACGCCGACCTCGGTAATGACTGTGTTGGTTGTGCAGGGGACCATGATTGCGGCGCAGCCCTCGTTAACGGTGAACGTCGCGAAGTTGGGGATGGTCTGCCCGTCGGCGTCGTTGCTGTTCACCGTCACGGAGTAGCTCACGCTCGCCGTGCCACCGTTAGCGGCAATCGACGAGATATGGAAGGTCACGGCGGTTACCGGGTTGCTCCCTACTGGCGTACCTCCGCTGTGGTACGTCGTACCAGCGGGGATCTTGTCGGTGACCACGACGTTGTTGGCGGGGCCGTTGCCCGTGTTGGTCAGCGTGATGGTGTAGGTGAGGACCGTACCCGTGTAAACGGGACCCAGATTCGGATCCGGGCTTACCGACTTGACGGCCGCCACGTTCGGCTGCGTAACCGTGAACGGCTCACAGCTAGCCGGCTGAGAGTTGTAGTTGACGTTGCCCTGGTAGGTCGCCAGGTAGCCGTAACTGCCAGCGAGAAGTCCACTGGTGGTCGGCGATTTAGCCGCACCGTTCACCAACGTCACCGGGCTGCTTGTGGACAGCAAGCCTGTCGTGCAGTCCGAACTAGCGAACAGCTGGAAGACGACAGCTCCAGCGGGCGCCGGGGCGCCGGCAAGTGTTCCGGTGGCCTTGGTGACGGAGACTGTGTCATACGCCGATCCGGGGGCGAGCTCACCACTGCTGCTCCAAGGCTGAGTGGTAGATGCGTCGACCACTGTCGTCGTCGCAGCTGCATTCGCCTTGTTGATCGTGAAGAATTCGCAAGGACCGGTCGATCCGATATAAGAGCTGTCATCCACGTACGTGGCCTGGAAAGCGTAGGTACCTGCATTCAAAGGCTGTCCCGACGGCGTCCAGGTTGCTGACCCGCCGTTTAGTCCGACCGTCGCGTCATTTATCTGGGTGCCACTGGTGCAGTCGGTACCGACGGTGACCCCGGAGTAGAGCTTGAAGACCACGTTTCCGCTGGGTGGGCTCACTGCTGTCTGGCCGCCCACCGGCGTAACCGTCGCAGTGTCGTCAACCGAGGTTCCAAGAGGAACGGACGACCCGCTGTTGATCACCGAGTTGTCGGCGACGTTGCGGATAGTGGTCGCTGTGGTGGTAGAGACCCGACCGACGGAGAACGGCTCGCATGTGGGAGTCCCGGCTGTGTAGTTCGGGTCGGTGCCGGGATGGTAGGTGGCGAGGAACCCGTAGTTCCCGGAAGCCAATTGCTGAGTGGTCGCCGAGTTGGGCACGCTCCCGTCCTGAGCGATAGTGACCGTGGACGTCCCGTAGGTTGTGTCGGCGGGAGCCGTGCAGGTGCCGTTATCGAAAAGCTGGTACGACACAGTGCCGGTAGGCGTGAAGGACCCAATCCCTGTGAGGGTC